>JBILDK010000181.1:0-5960 GCA_044352625.1 Planctomycetota bacterium | reverse complement strand
GTATCCGCCCACCGCCCCCTCGGCGCGCGCTCTCATCATTCAGGGCTGCGCCCTACGGCGCTGCGCGCCTACCCCGCGCTTTGTCGGGGCTCATTTTCGCCGTGCCGGCGAAAATGTGGGCGGATGGGCTGCGCCCATTGTATCCGCCCACCGCCCCTCGGCGCGCGCGCGGGGGCGAACCCTGGGGGCGCGACCCTCCGGGTCGCTCGAGTCCCTGGGGGCGCGGCCGGCCCGGCCGCATGCGAGATCCTGGGAGCGCGGCCGGCCCGGCCGCATGCGGTCGATTCATCCCTCCATGATCTGCAACGGCGCCTGCCACGCGGCTTTGAGCGCGGCAAGGGGCTGCGTCAGGCTGCCCCCCAGTCCGGTGATGGTCAGCGTCGGCTCCGCTACCACCTGACCGATGACCGCGTGTGGGGCGTCACCGAGTAGGCGCCGAGCCTCATCGACCCTAACAGCGGGAACCGTGATCACGATGCGGCTCTGGCTCTCGGAAAACAGCAGGCGATCAAGCGTGGTGACGCCCTCGCGCGGGGCCGCTTCAGCGTCGATGGTCAGACCCAATCCGCCGGCAAAGGCCATCTCGGCCAGGGTCACGCCGAGGCCGCCTTCGCTGCAGTCGTGGGCGGCGTTGACCACCCCTGCGGCGGTGCAACGGGCCACCGCGTGAAGCATCGTCTTCGACCGCGCCAGCTCGACCGTGGGCACGAAACCACCGGCCAGGCCAAGATGCGCGTGGTATTCGCTCTGCCCCAACTCATCGCGGGTGGCGCCCACCAGGATCACCGCATCGCCCACCTGCTTCACATCCATGGTGAGCGCCCGGCGCACGTCCGGCATCACGGTCATGGCGGTGATGAGCAGCGTGTGCGGGATGCGGATGACTTTGCCGCCATAGGTGAACTCGTTCGACAGCGAGTCCTTGCCGCTGATGAACGGCGTGCCGTAGCCCATGGCGTAGTCATAGCACGCCTCGCAGGCGCGGACCAGGGCGCCGAACACCGCCGGATCCGTGCACTTGGCCCAAGAGAAGTTGTCGAGGATCGCCACCCGGTCGAGGCTCGCGCCGACGCACACCAGATTGCGCAGGGCCTCCTCGATGCCCGAGGCGGTGGCGTGATAGGCGTCCACATCGCTGTAGGCGTTGTTGAGGCCGCAGGCCACCGCCACGCCACGATGGCTGCCAGGGATCGGCGCGACCACGGCCGCGTCGGAGGGCCCGTCGTGAGCCACGCCCACCAGCGGCTTGACGATGGAACCCGCCTGGACCTCGTGGTCGTATTGGCGGATGACCCATTCCTTGCTGGCGATGTTGGGCCGGCCGAGCAGCGCGAGCAGCGACGCGCCCGCATCCCGGGTGGGCAGCGCGGCCGCCTGCTGCACCGGCGCGGTGAACACCGCCGGGCGCTTGAGGCGGGGCACGCCGTCGTGCAGGAAATGCATGTCCAGGTCAGCGACCTGGGCGCCGTGGTACAGCAGCTCCAGGCGCTTGCTGCCGGTGATCTCACCGATGTCGATGGCCTCGACCCCTTCGCTGGCGAAGATCGCCAGGGCCTCAGCGACCTTGGCGGCGGGCACGGTGGCGACCATGCGTTCCTGGGACTCGCTGATCCAGATCTCGGTATACGAGAGGCCGTGGTATTTCAGCGGCACCCGGTCGAGGTGGATGCGGCTGCCCAGTTCGGCGGAGATCTCTCCGCAGGCCGACGACAACCCGCCTGCCCCGCAATCGGTGAGGGCGCTGAAGCAGCCCGCGTCGCGCGCCTGAAGGACCGTGTCCATCACGCGCTTCTCTTCGATGGCGTTGCCGATCTGCACCGCGCCCGAGGACACCGTCTCGCTCTTGTCGTGCAGCTCGACCGAACTGAAGGTCGCGCCGTGGATACCGTCGCGGCCGGTGCGCCCGCCAATGGCCAGGATGTGGTCGCCGACCCGGGCGGCCTTGTCGATGTAGCGGCGCGGGATGAGGCCGCCGGTGCCGCAGAACACCAGCGGATTGCCCACGAAGCGCGGGTCGAAGCGGATCGCTCCGTTGACCGTGGGGATGCCCATGCGGTTGCCGTAGTCGCGCACGCCGTTGACCACGCCGCGCATCAGGCGGCGCGGGTGGATGGTGCCCGGCGGCAGGTCCTTGGCGTCGGCCAAGAGATCGCCGAAGCAGAACACGTCGGTATTGAAGATCGGCTTGGCGCCGATGCCGGTGCCGATGACATCGCGGATCACGCCGCCCAGGCCGGTGTTGGCGCCGCCGTAGGGCTCGATCGCCGACGGCCGGTTGTGGGTCTCGACCTTGATGCACACGCCCAGCTCGTCGTCGAACTCGATGACGCCGCTGTTGTCCTTGAACACCGACAAGCACCAGGGCTTATTGAGATCCTTGGTGGCCTTGGCGATGGTCATCTTGAGCAGGTTGTCGTACACCTTCACCTGGCCGTCGGGGCCGGTGTATTCCACCAAACCCTTGAGGGTCTTGTGCACGCAGTGCTCGGACCAGGTCTGGGCCAGGGACTCTAGCTCGATGTCGGTGGGCTTGCGGCCGAGGCTGCGGAAGTGCGCCTGGATCGCGCGCATCTCGTCGAGGGTCAGGCTGAGGCAGCCGTCCTGGCTGAGCTTGAGCAGCGCCGCGTCGTCGAGGCTGGCCAGCTCGACCTCGGTGCGCTGATGGCGGTCCACGCCCTCGGGCGAACGCAGGCGCAGGGCCTCGACCGGATCGACCACGGCCTCCTCGATGGCCTGGTTGGCAAGGCCCTTCCAGGCCAGGGTCTGGCAGTCCGCATCCGACGCCCCGGCGACCTCGACGCGCAGACCGACGCGCACCAGGTCGAGGCAGATGCCGAGGTCCGCCGCACCCTTGATGATCGAGGCCTCGATCGGATCCATCACCCCGGTCTTGCGCTGCACCTCGATCACGCGCCGGCCGGCCGCCGGCGGAGGGGTCAACGCGAACCGCTCCACCACCGGATCGCACAGCAAGCGCGCGGCGAGGCGCTCGACCGCCGCGGCATCGAACGTGCCGCTGATCAGATAATAGCGGCTGCGCCGCAGATCACGCAGATGGCCAAGCCCGAGCAGGGCCGCCTCATGTGCAAGATGCGGGTCGGCGGCGGAGGTCAGGGGCAGGACGTCGATGCGGGCGGTGGGCATGGGGCTTCGCCGGTGGTTGGTGGTTGGGGGTTGGTGGTTGGGCCCCCGGTCGCCACGGCCGTGGCATGCTCGCCGCTCTCGACCCAGGGCAAGCCCCGCCACTGGCAGCGGGACAGCGGCTTCTACAGTCCCCGCCCACCAACCCTCAACCACCGACGAATCCCATGCCTGATCCCTTCAAAGCCTACGACATCCGCGGTCTCTATCCCCAGGAGCTCAACGAGTCCCTGGCTTACGCCATCGGCAACGCCACCGCCCAGGTGCTCAAGCTCGCGGGCAAGCGTTTCACCGTGGGCCGCGACATGCGCGTGTCCGGTCCGGCGCTCAAGGTCGCCGTGATCAAGGGCCTGGTGGATGCGGGCGTGCACGTGGTCGATGTCGGCATGGTCTCGACCCCGGCGGTGACCTTCAGCATGCACCACCTGCACACCGACGGCGGCATCCAGGTCACCGCCAGCCACAATCCCGCCGCCTACGGCGGCGTGAAGATCACCGGCACCGGCTTCAAGCCCATCGGCGCCGGCACCGGCATGGAGGAGATCGAGCACCTCGCGCGCAACGCCAAGATCGTCAAGGTCCCCGGCGGCAGCGTGACCGAGACCGTGACCCTCGACGCATACGCCACCTACCTGGCCAAGCTGTGGGCGCCCAAGCGCGCGCTCAAGATCGTGGTCGATGGCGGCAACGGCATCATCGGCACGCTGTTCCAGCACCTGTTGCCCAAGCTCGGCAATGTCGAGCTGATCCCGCTGAACTTCGATCCGGACGGCCGCTTCCCGGTCCACGAGGCCAATCCCCTCAAGGACGAGAACCTGCGCCAGCTCCAGGCCGCGGTGAAGGCCCAGGGCGCGGACTTCGGCGCCGGCTTCGACGGCGATGGCGACCGCTGCGCCCTGGTGGACGACACCGGCGCCATCATTACCTGCGACCTCACCACCGCCGTGCTGGCCAAGTACTTCCTGGCCAAGGAACCGGGCGCCACCGTGGCCTACGACCTGCGCTCCTCCAAGGTCGTGGCCGAATACGTCCAGTCCCTCGGCGGCAAGGCGGTCGAGACCCGCGTCGGCCACAGCTTCATCAAGCAGACCATGAAGGAGACCCACGCGGTCTTCGCCGGCGAACTCTCGGGCCACTATTACTTCCGCGACTTCTTCGGCGCTGATTCCGGCCTCTACGCCTGGATCCTCCTCGCCAACATCATCAGCGAGGCCAAGAACCTCTCCTCGCTGATCGCACCTCTGCGCAAGTACCACCACAGCGGCGAGATCAATTTCAAGGTCAGCGACAGCGCCGCCGTGATGCAGCGCATCCGCGAACTGCCCGGCATGCGCATCGCCGAACTGGACGGCATCACCGCCCGCGGCAACGACTGGTGGTGCAACGTACGCTCGTCCAACACCGAGCCGGTGGTGCGCCTCAATCTGGAGGCCGACAGCGCTGCGCTGATGCAGGCCAAGGTGGCGGAGCTGAAGGCGCTGATCACGAAGTGACGCGCTGCGCGCGTCGTGGGTGGTGGGTGGGAAATACGCAAGCGTCCCACCCACCACCCACCACACCCCACCCACCAAGCAGGCGCCACAGGCGACCGCTTGACGCCCCTCACCCGCACCCTACAAGCCCAGGCCCGTTCAGCGAGGCTCATATGTCATTGGTCAACACCCAGTATGCGGAAGCAATCGCCAAGGTTGGCGGCTACTACAACTTCGTGACCCTCATCAACCGCCGCCTTAAAGAGCTGAACAACGGCGAGCCGCCGATGGTCATGCCCCCTGCTGGCAACTACGACAAGATCGACCTAATCGTCGCCGAAATTGAAGCTGGGTTTCTCATCGTCAAGCTCTGACGTCCCCCCATTGACCGCCGGGGCGACCTCCCTATGGTCTTCGCCCCTTCTGTACTCCGTACCTGAACGCACCGCCGAGCCAGCCATGAATCAGACCACTCTCACGAAGCAGGAAGCCGTCACCCATCGCTGGTATCAAGCCAGCGCCAAGGGCGTCGTCCTCGGCCACCTCGCGGTGCGCGTCGCTAACGCCCTCATGGGCCGCGTCCGCCCCGACTGGACCCCTCACACCGACGGCGGAGACTTCGTCGTGGTGACGGATGTCGAGTCCCTGGTGGTGACCGGCAACAAGGCCGAAAAGAAGATCTACAAGTTCCACAGCGGCTACATGGGCGGGTTGACTGAGCTGTCCTTCGAGGACCTCCACGCCAAGAAGCCCGATCAGGTGTTCATGCTCGCCGTGCGCCGCATGCTGCCCAAGACCAACCAGGCCCGGGACCAGCTCAAGCGCCTCAAAATCTACAAGGGCTCGGCCCACCCTCACAAAGCTCAGAATCCCGCCGCTCTGCCCTGAGCCGGTGCGTTATGACGCCTCGCACACACCCCGGACCGTTGGTTCGGGGTGTGTGCTTTGCGGGATTCATACACCGTGACCTCACGACGCCGACGCGCCTTGGGCAGCCTTCCGACCGCCCTATGATGCTGTCCATGCTCCGCCCTGCCGCCGCTCTGCTTCTCGCTCTCTCCTGCACCGCTGTCGAACCGGCTTCACCCGCGACAATTGCTCCGGCCGTCGATGAAGCTGCGATTCTGGCCGCAGCCCGATCTGCAGATTTCTTTTACCATAACCACATGGGTCGACTGCAGGCCGATCTCACCAGCCCAGAATTGGAGGTTCGCCTACAGGCCCTCGCCACCCTCGGGCGCACCCAGGATCCAAACGTCGTGGCTCTTCTGCTTCCCATTCTCGAAGCCAGCCAGCGTACCCCTGCCGAAGTCATCGCTGCTTGCCAAGCCGCCGGCACCCTTGGAA
>JBILDK010000180.1:0-5961 GCA_044352625.1 Planctomycetota bacterium | reverse complement strand
CTGTTGCTCATGGGCCTGCCGTTCCTGTTCAGCCAATCCTCAAGCCTCACCGGCACGCGGTACCTTGCCGCTGGGCAGGCGGTAAAGCTGTACGTCGACAGCGCCCGTAGTCTGGGACTCGCGGCGGCGGTCTATGTTCACGAACGTCATCTGGCCGAAAGCGCCACACCCGAAAACTGGACCGCCTGGATCCCGACCCTCCCGGATTATCCCGTGGCCAATCCGAAGGACCGGCGCTTGGTGGCGGCCATCGCCAACTACGCCGCCGTCGATCGCAATACGGTGTCCCTGGCCCCTGGTGTCCTGCCCCAGGCTTGGAATCAAGGATCCCAATCCCGCAGCCTGGTTGCTGTCGATCTCGCTGATGAGCAGGGCAAACTTGATGCCAATAGTCTTGGGCCGCAGGGCTGGAAAATGCTGTTTGCAAAAGTCGGCATTGAGGACTGGGATGACAGCAAGGTGGCAGCAGCCGATCGATTGGCGGCGAATTACGTGCACTATGATAACAGCGGCAATCCGGTCCCACATAACGACCCCAGTGATGCCGGTCAACTGGCTGATGGTTTGGCGGCAGCTCGCGGCAAAAAGGCCTTCGGGCGACTGGATGATCTCCTATCGGTGATCGCCTCGACCAATGGCTATGGCTCGGGTGGGGTCGGTGGCCCGCATCCGGTGGTCCGCGATCCCCTGTCCCGCGGCGAATTGGCCAAGCTGGCTCCCTATCTTACCGTTCAGACTCTGGGTCAGGCCCGGGGTGGAGTTGCGGATCTTGGGAATTTGATCGAATGGGTTGGTGCTCCATATGACATGTTGATGCCAGATGTCCCTCAGGGAGAGGCCATCGTTGGACTCGATTCCTGGATCGAAAGTCCCACCCGGCGGGCCGGTTTCCTGTCGGTGGGCGGCGGTGCCAGCATGAACGTATATCAGATCCAAAGGGGCGGGGCGGGTCCGCTCACCACAGGCTCGGGTGATGGATTGTGGCTGCGCATCCCCCCGACGCTCAATGTCAATACCGCGGCCGCCAAATTACGTGATACGGATATGCATCCAGCTGGGGTTGGCGCCATTCCCGCGCCACCAGCGGGTGAACCTGACACTGCTCCGCGCTATGCATTCAATTCCATCGGCGAACTGATGTCGGCGGTGGCGGACAAGCGCATCGGACCGCTCTGGCCCAGTGGTTCGCATTTGCAGGAATGGCCCGCCTGGACGGTGGCATCCCTCGGTGTGGTCGGGGTCGAGGCCCGCGCCACCATTTTTGACGCCGCCGGAAATCCGCTGGCTGACGCCCGTCGTCAAGCCGTGGTCCAGTCTGTTCCCCAGGAAGGTTTCGTCGAGCGCCGCTGGCTGACCCAGGGCCAGTTTGACGACCTGAATCGCAGCCGCGCCGCGAGCCGCATGATGTCCTGGCCGATCGCCACCAACCGCGATCTTGCCCAATCACCGGATGATCCAGCTGATCCGGTCGATGCCAAACCGGATACGGGTCTGGCCACCAAGGTATTGCGTGATGTATCCTGGCAGCAGCCCCAGGTAGCCACGCATCTGCCCATCAACTGGCGGCTGACCCTGGGTGGTGATCAGGCCGTCACAGGAGTTGATGTCCTCCAGTCCGCTCCCTCTAGTCGCATAGATACCCTAACCGCAGCGCCGGTACTGAGCGATGATCTCAAGCCTGATGGCCTGGTGGTGGAAAGCGCGACACAACTTGGATACAGCACGGAGGCGAACGGTCCGCTCAATGTGGTTGATGTAACCAGCAGCGAACTCGCCAGCCAGCATCTCAGCTTGTGGTTCCAGCCCCAAGAAGACTGGTCGACGGCCCTCGGCGATCCTGTGTGCATCGCCGAGGCGCGCAGCGCACCGTCCAACACCGGCGCCATGCACCGGGTCAGCTCGCCGGCTCAGCCTGGTGATCCGCAATCACAGAATTATTTCGGAATCTGGTATGATCCCCAGCAGGAGGCATTGATCTTCGTCTACGCGCCGCCTACCATCGAATGGACCGTGGCCAATTCCGGGGAACTGGCCTCACCGGACAATCCCTGGACGCCGGATATCGATGAACGATGCCTGACGCCGTACACAGCTGAAATCCTGCGGGCTGCTTTTCCGACTGGCGGATCGTTTCCGCAGCCGTCAGCGATTTCTGTAAACCGACTGCTCAATCCCCCCCAGCCGACCCGCACCACATCAGCGGCGTGGCCGCTCTTTTCAGCGAATCGGATTGTGCATGTGTACAAGTGCCCGCCGATCCTGCGCAAATGGCAGTGGTATCATCTCCAGTTGTGTATCGGAACTGGTCGTCCTGGCGGGATGGCCATGTTGTTGGATGGACTCGCCGGTCGCGATGTGACTCGGGTCAGTGGATCGTCCGCAATCTTCCAGCCAGGCGATCAGGCCACATTACCGGCCCTTATTTTGGAGGATCCACTCACGGCTGTCGATATTCCCTCGGCGCCGGCTGGGGTTGCGAATGCGGAATTGAAAAAGATGTATCCGGATAAAATTACAGTGAGTGTTCCTGCGATTGCAGCGGGGTTGACGGTGTTTGATATGCTGCCTGCGCCCGGGGTGATTCAAGTTGGCCATGAATATATTGGTTACGAGGAAATTTCTGGCGGTCTCACCGGTGGTCCAGCCGATTTACGTCAATGCGCCCGGGGTCTTCGGCAGGGCACCCGGACTGATGCCACTTTGGCCATTGAGCAGTGGCCCGGGACGCGCGCACATGCCGTAGGTGACATGGTCCTGCCAGGTGATGTGCGACTGCGTTTGAATGGCGGGAGGTTGTATGGTGGTGGCTGCGATCTCGCGGATCCGTTGTTAAATGGTGATCCAACCAATTTCCAAGTCTGGGCCATGCTTAAAAAGGCGGTGGGGGGAGGGAATAATGCGGTTGGCGACAATCTACCCGTCGAACTGGATCCGGGTGCCGGTGGCATCGCCTTTGCCCAATGGCCCAACGAAGGGATTGTGCGCGTCTTTGATCCGGCACGGTCGGACATCATCTATTACTATTTTAAGAAAAACGGAACCAATAACCAGTTCACGTTTAGCAACATCGCCGACCCAACCAGCGGGAATGTAGTTGGGGACTGGCGTGCAGTCGGATCCCCTCCAGCCAGATCCCTGGCCTTCTCGTACGGTGGAAATGATCAACCGATCATCTGGTTGGTCAGCATGCATCTAGCTGGTCCAGATCCAACGTTGGCGGTGAACGGGCAACCGCCCTATCCATATCCGCTTGGTCTGGGCACACAGCCATCAGCAAAGCCCTGCTATGTGCAACTGACCCGGGCAACCGGTGACATCGAATGGGTTGCGTATCAGACCATACTCTATCACACGACCAAAGGGGGAGGGTATCTGGTGAACAGCGGTGGGTGGGGCCTGTATCGTAATCAGGGCCAGGCTGCCGCGGATACCACACTGCGTATCGCACGCGGTCGCCAACGTACCGCTTTCGAAGCGGGTAATTATGCTGGTGTAGGCCCGCAGATGGATGTGTATCCCAATGGGATCGACCTGAATGATGAAGGTGTGGCTCTGGTCCATACTGGAACGGCACGGCCCGCGTTGGCAGCCCCCCGAACCTTCCCTATCGGCACCAAGGTCATACCGGTGCAGACGGAATTTGAGCACGCGGGAACCCGCCTGCTTCCGGGCGATGTGGTCACCATCCAGCCATTGGCTGGTGGCGCGCCCCTCCAGCGCACCGTTCGCTTCGTCTCCACGGATGGGTATGGCTCTCCAACATTGACTGCAGCCCAACGCAAAGCCTATGATGTGAGAATGGCTATTTTGCCTTTAATGACCATCTCTTCGACGCCCAACGTCCGATTCTGACCATTCCGGCACCGGTGGATCTGCTGGTCGGCACGGCGTGGGGTGCCCCTGGGGATCTGTCGCCAAATACCGATTGGATTGTCCGTCAGGGTGTCTGCTACCTGCCGCGGACGCGGTTGTTCACCGGATCGATCACGGCGGCAGATGGCACCGTCACCCCAGATCCGGCTGATCCGGGGGCGTTGCTGTTCGGTCAGCCTGACCTGCGTCCAGCCCCGCGGATCCCGGGGACGGCAAATGCCGTCACGGTTGCGATCGATGCGGTCAGCACCGGCGTCTATGGCGAACGTTGGCGGCGATATGTCAATCCGATTGCTGACGAACAGGCGCGCATCATGCGCTTCATCACCACCGGGGGCACGATCGCCTATCAATTGCCGGCAGACGCCACCGCCCTGGGCATGGTCATGTGGGCCTCGGTACCGATGTTCAAGAACGACAACGGCAACATGGGTTTGATCCGGATGGGTGACGAGGTGTTCGCATGGCGGCGTTGTATCGCTGCCGAAGAATCGTTTCTGGCGTCTGCGGTCACGGGATTCATCGACTATCCGACTGAAAAGGCGTTGGTGTTTCCGGACGCAGGGGCACCTCGTCATTCCAGTGAATTTCTGGCTACCATTGTGGGTCGAGGACTCCTTGGTTCGGAGCCCGCGGCACAGACAATCATCCCCGCGGCTACCCTCACGGCTAATGGCAATAGGCCAGAAAAGGCCGCGTTTGCTGGGAATACGTTGAGCGTGGATGGCCTGCCGCATTACACAGGACTGCCCGCCTTGACCTTGCCGGTGGGGCCGGTGGGAATCCTGTCCGATCCGGTTCCGGATCCGCTGGTGTCCTCGCCCACTGCCACGACTGAATCCACCAATCTCGACAATAACCAGCCGCCTGGTTTCCGTTTCAGCAATGGGGTGCAGCGCTTCGGAAATGGAGCTGATGGCAGCATCGCATGGAATGCCCCGGCCTTCTCGGTGTGGAACGCCGAGGGCAGTGGCAGCTTCGAGGTCATTGGTCTGGGACCGGTACCGACCTGGCCGGCTAAGATCCCGCCTGCCAACACCGCCGACGAACCGCGCTTTCAGCGTTGGCGTAGCGCGGCCTGGTTGCGCGGCATGTATGGCACCCAGGTTGGCCTGTGGAAACCTGCGGCCAGTGCCGTCGGGACGCCCCATGCCCCCATCGTTATTGGCTGGTGGCCGCGCTATGCCTCGGCCCTGCCGGCGACAGCGACCGAACAACACTATCGCAGTCGCCATTATGCCTGGGCCGGGTTTCCGGCACGGTTCCATCGCATGCGGGTGGATGGCAGCGCCATGGTGTTTGCCAAGGGCGCGACTGGCAATGATCCTGCTGCATTGCGTGGCCCAGGGGACTATGCCTATGAATTGTTGGCAGGTACCGCCACCGCCACGGCGGGTCCGGAGTGGTTGAACGCAGCGGTTGCCACGTCATCTGGCCAGGTGTCACTTGGTTCAGGGATGACGATCGATGACCGGGCCTTTGGTGCTGGTGCGATCAACGGTTTGTTCACGGGGATGCCGTTCCGTGAGGCCAATGGGTCCCTGCCGCCGGTGGATGGCCTCGAAATGCGCGTGGTGTGGCACTATCCGGCCACCATCAGTGGCACCCCTGCCGAGCGCATGACGGCTCTAGCCGCCAACGCCAACCGCCCGGTACGTATCGACCCGGTGCGTCTGCGCGTGCGCGCCCCCGCCACGGTGATCTCGACGGAGGAACGGTGATGCCTGGGAGCGCAGGCTTCAGCCTGCTTCGCGAAGCTCGACGGCAGGCTAAAGCCTGCGCTCCCAGGGGGGGATTCTCGCTGATCGAGATTTTGGTCTCGATCATGATCTTCGCGGTGATCTCTATTGCGATGCTGACGGTGTTCAGCTTGGCTTCGTCGATCTTCCGCGACACCGAGGCGGCACGCACGGCAGATGATGATGCTGCCATCGCCCTCGCCACCATCGACGATGACTTGGCGCGGATGGTGCCGGCGTCTAACGGCGGTTTCTTCTATGCAGAGGTCCTGGCCACGGACGCGGCCAACCGGCTCACGCCCCTGGCCGACGACCGTGTCGGCGGCTGCGTGCTTCTGGGCATGCTGGT
>JBILDK010000006.1:0-18861 GCA_044352625.1 Planctomycetota bacterium | reverse complement strand
GTCGTCCGGTCGTCCGGTCGTCCGGTCGTCCGGTCGTCCCAAACGGATACGCGATTCCGACGGGGCCATTCGCTCCACACAGGCATGCGAGACCGAGTTCGGTTGAGCCTCGACACGACGCGCAGATGCACAGGTTGCATCCGACGACCGGACGACCGGACGACCGGACGACCGGACGTTGATGCGACCATCCGGCCGCATCAGCCAATCCCCTCGAACAGCGCCGTCGAGAGATACCGCTCGCCGCCGTCCGGCAGGATGGTGACGATGGTCTTGCCGGCGAATTCCGGCAGCTGAGCCAGACGAACGGCAGCGGTGGCGGCGGCACCGCAGGAAATGCCGCAGAGGATGCCTTCCTCGCGGGCCAGGCGGCGAGCCATGGCGATCGCGTCCTCGTTGCTCACCTGCTCGACCCGGTCCACCAGCGACAGATCGAGGTTGCCGGGGATGAAGTTGGCGCCGATGCCCTGGATCTTGTGACCTGCGGGCTTGAGCTCCTGGCCGGCGCGACGCTGAGTGATCAGCGGGCTGGCGGCGGGTTCCACCGCGACACTGAGGATGGCCTTGCCGCGGGTGCGCTTGAAGTAACGGCTGACGCCGCTGATGGTGCCGCCGGTGCCCACCCCGGCCACGAACACATCGACGTTGCCCTCAGTGTCGGTCCAGATCTCGGGCCCGGTGGTGGCCTCGTGGATCGCGGGATTTGCCGGGTTCTCGAACTGCTGGGGCAGGTACCAGCGGGCCGGATCCGCAGCCTTGATCGCGGCGGCCTTGGCAACTGCTCCGTTCATGCCCTCGGGGCCTGGGGTCAGCACCAGGGTCGCGCCGAGCATAGCCAGCACTCGGCGACGCTCGATCGACATGGTCTCGGGCATGGTCAGGGTCAGCTTGTAGCCGCGGGCCGCGCAGACGAACGCCAGGGCGATGCCGGTGTTGCCGCTGGTGGGCTCGACCACCTCCATGCCGGGCTTCAGGGCGCCGGATTTTTCCGCATCCCAGATCATCGCCGCGCCGATCCGGCATTTCACCGAGTACGCCGGGTTGCGCCCCTCGATCTTGGCCAGCACGGTGGCCTTGGCGCCGTCGGTGACGCGGTTGAGGCGCACCAGAGGCGTGCGGCCGATGGACAGGGCGTTGTCGGCGAAGATGGGCATGGGGCCTCCTGGGGGCGCGCACGATCGGCCCCTCGGCTCAGCTGGCAAGATCCTGGGCGAGGATGGCGCAATACGAGTCGTAGCGGCTGGCGGCGAGGCGACCGTCGTCGAAAGCCGCACGCACCGCGCAGTCCGGCTCGTGGATGTGGCTGCAATCAGCGAAATGGCAGGCCGGGTGCAGGGCCGCGATGTCGGAGAAGAACAACGCCACGTCCAACGGCGTCAGCCCGGTGATGGCGCATTCCCGCACCCCCGGGGTGTCGATCAGCCGCCCGCCGTCCGGCAGCAGGTAGCTGCGGCTGGAGTTGGTGGTGTGGCGCCCGTGGCCGGCCTCCGCCACGATCCCGGTACGCGCCCCCAGTCCGGGGTGCAGCGCATTCAGCAGCGACGACTTGCCCACCCCGCTCTGCCCGGCGACCACGCAGGCCTGCCCGGCAAGGGCGGTGCGAAGCTCGTCGAGGCCACGTAGCGCGCCATCCGCCACGGTGATGAACACCGGGATGCCGAGCGTGCGATACAAGGCGGCGGGGGCTTCGGCCTCGCCGCGGTCGGCCTTGTTGATCACCAGGCAGGCGGGGATGCCGTTGGCTGCGGCAATGAGCAGATAGCGGTCCACCAGTCCCGGCTTGAAGTCCGGATCGGCAGCCGAACTGACCACCACCAGGCGGTCGAGGTTGGCGGCAAAGACCTGGATCAGGGCGCGGTTGTGGCTGTCGGTGCGGGCGAGCTGGTTGCGCCGCTCGTCCACTGCAGTGATCACCGGGTCAGACGTGCGGTCGAGGCGCACGCGATCGCCGACGCACAGCGGATTCTTCACCCCGACGATCATCTTCTTGATCACCCGGCGCACACTCGCGGCGACCTCGCTGCCGTCGGCGCAGCGCACGATCACCGTGGTGCCGTCGAAACCCGCGACCTCGGCGGCTTCACCGACCCCGTCAGCGGCACCCCGCGCGGCCCGGTTGAAGCTCGCCAGGAGGCGCTCGCCGGCATGGCTGCGCTGTTCGCGTGTCCCGTGTTTTTCAAGAAATTCGTCATCCTCGTTGCGCGCCGCCCAGCCGCTGAGCCGGCCCGCAGCCTTGACGTTGGCGCTACGGTTGCGGCCCATGCCGCTGCGCCCGGCATACTGCCCCTCGCCCTTGTGCTTATCGCGGACGGGCATGACACGACATGTGCGTGAGGTTACGGAGGTCATGGGCCCCGCATGTCGAAAGGCGCTGGGACGGGTATGACTTCCCCACCTGTGAACTTCTGCACCTCGGGACGGCTACCGTCATTTCTTCGCCTGCTCTTGGGCCTGGCCCAAGGCGGTGATAGCTGATTGGAAGGCTTCGGCCTCCTTGGCCCCAAGCACGGTTTGGCACACCTGAGTCAGCTCGTCCACCTTGAGACGCTTCCAGTCCAGGTACACCGTACCGCCGCGGGCCTCCTTGAGTTCAAGGCCTTGATTCTCATTGGCATCCATCAAATCGGGCTGGTCATAGCCCGACAATATCCCGGGATAGCGTACCTGGCGCAGAACCTTCATGCGCTCGATCACCGCCTTGGTCAGGGCGCGCAGACGGATGGCCGTATCCTTGAGCGCATCCAGCCGCTCCGCCGCCGGGGTACCCT
This sequence comes from Planctomycetota bacterium, assembly GCA_044352625.1. Taxonomy (GTDB): domain Bacteria; phylum Planctomycetota; class UBA11346; order UBA11346; family UBA11346; genus JAKLKR01. Next base: position 16,093 of record JBILDK010000006.1, on the reverse strand, counting down.
CGGCCGCTGCGCGGTTGGTGCTATGGCTGCGTTCGACCGCAGCGAGATCCCAGGCCGCAAGTTGTTTGGCGGTGGCAGCCAATACGTGGTCGAAGCTGCCAGCCTTGGCTGATTCGAGTCGGGAGATAGCGGCGTCGATGGCCTGAGCCTGGGGCGTGCCCAGCCAGGCCTTGGGCAACGCCTCACGCTGGGCCTTGAGCGCCTCAAGATCCTTGCGCGCGGTGTTGCGCACGGTGAGGGTTTCCAGGTCACGAACAAAGTCAGCTTTGGCCTGATCGGTGGCCGCACGGCGGGATTTCACCCGGTCAGCCAGGACCTGATCATCCTGATGTTTGAAGGCATCGATGCGGTTTGCGGCGAGATCGAAATTTGCTTCGGCGACAAAACCCTGGACCTCTTTGTCGAGGATCGCGAAGGCAGCTTCGCGGTCTGCAATCACCCGGCGCTGAGCGATGGTGTCGAGTTGTGCGGCGACCTTGGCCCGACGCGTGACCAGGACCTGGTCAAGCCCCTCGGTCGGGATCGAAGCCAGCAGCGCCGCCGCTGATTCCACGTCAATCAGGTCGGTTGGCCGGCCGAGCATGCGGTCGAGATCCGCCAGGGTGATGAGCGCTTTGGCCTCTGGGGTGGGTTCCAGGGCTACAGGGGGGCTGGCGACCGCGATAATCGGTTCAGGGGTTCCACTGGCGACCGCTGCCGGCTGGGTTGATTGAGCAGCTACAGATTTGAATGCAGCCGACACTGCCGCCACCAGTACGCTGACTACCAGCAGGGCGATGATGGCGAACACGATCCAGGTGACCAGGCGCATCTGAGAGCGAGTGGGGGCGGCCTCGCCGGTCTTGGCGCTGGTGCTGTTGGTGGTGTGACCGACCTCGCCCCCCAACGGACTATCCTTGCCCGCAACGTAGCGGCGCAGGATCAGGGTATCGCCTCCGGCAGAGATGCGGTCGCTGCTCCCGTCTTTGTGATCGAGCAGGCCGCGGATGACGTCCTGAACTTCGGCAGCGGTCTGATAGCGATCGTCGGGATTTTTGGCAAGCAGCCGCTCAACCAGACGCACCACCGGCTCGGGAATCCGCGGGTTGAGTTCTTTGATGGGGGAGGGGGCCTCCATCACCTGGGCCTTGAGCACATCAGCGGCGTTGGTGCCGTGAAACGGCGTCTTGCCGGTGAGCAGATGATAGAGCGTTGCTCCTAGGCTGTAGAGGTCGATGCGGTGATCGAGCTTCTTGCCCAGGGCGGCTTCAGGCGCCATGTAATGCGGTGTGCCCATGATCTGCCGGGTTTGGTCCTGACCCTCGCCGGCGGCCTCTTCAAACGTCTTGCTGATGCCCAAGTCAGCGAGCTTCACCACATTGTCCGAGCCGACCATGATGTTGTCAGGTTTGATGTCCTGATGGATCAGGCGGTGCGAATGTGCGTATTCCAGGGCGCGGGCGGTCTGACGTACGATCTCCAGCGCCTCCTCGACTTCGAACGGTCCGTTATCGCGGATGACCTGCATACAGGTGGGGCCATCGACGAACTCCATGGAAAAGTAATGGATGTCGTTTTCCGTACCGACGTCGTGGACCTGGATGATGTTCTGGTGGTTGAGGGCTCCAGCAGCGCGGGCCTCACGGATGAACTGGTCAACGAACTTGGGTCTGGAGGCGTATTTCGGGGCCAGGATCTTGAGCGCAATCGGCCGCGCCATTGACACCTGTACGGCTTTGAAAACCAGGCCCATGCCGCCTTCACCAATCTTTTCGTTGATCTGGTACTTGGTCAGCAAATCGCGCAGCTCAAGATCGCCCGGTTCTTTCACCAGCAGCAACTCGACCTCGCCGATGCGGATACGGTCGCCGTAGGTGAGTTGGCGCTCGCCGACTTTGCGTCCGTTGAGCTGGGTACCGTTGCGGCTGCCCAGGTCCACCAGAGTATAGAAGCGACCATCCCGGCGCACCTGAGCGTGGGCCCGACTGGCGACATTGTCGACCACTTGCACATCGCAGGAGGACTGCCGCCCGAGGATGGTGAGATCCTTGATCAGCGGATACTCGCGACCAGCGTTGGGTCCTGACTGTGCAATCAGTTTGGCCATGGCGTTATCGATTCCTCGAGATGTGAGCCTGGGGAGGAGCCCAGAGCATGCAAGATGGCAGAACAGGTGTTGTACGGAACGGGCGCCCTGGCGTTCAGCCCGACGGCCGACTGAAGAAACCCATGAGCCCGCGCCCAGCCGACACCACCAGGCCCGAGCCGGGGATGAGTCGCCACAGTTCGCCCTCGTCGTCGGTGGTGGCCTTGAGCGTGGGCAGGAACATCAGCGCCATGACCAGCGCTGGCAGACGCAGCACCATCGAGATCAGGAAGATGGTGTGGAAGCGGCTGCCATTGAGCAGCGGCAGGCCGTCCCAACTGATCAGCAACGTGCCTAGACCGGCGCCGAGCATGGTGAAGGCGCCGCATACTGCCTGGTGATAGCCAATGAGTCGCGCCCGGGTCAACGGATCGGGATGGCACGAAAAGAGCAGCACACCAATGGAAATCTCCAACATGGCCCAGGCCATGCCGCTCAGCACTTCGAAGGCGATGATCACGCGCAGGTCGAAGGAAAATGCCCAGCCCAGGGGCACCAGTACCAGCGCCACCGTGGCCACGCGCAGACACGCGGTGGCGCCATGGATTTCGATCAGCCGCCCCGCCACGGGATACGTCAGCATTTTGACCACCGGGTTCACGTTGGTCAGGACTGAGTACCACAGCGGACTGAGGGCAAGGCCACCAGCCGCCTCGGACGCAAGCATATACGGCACGAAAAACGGCCCCGACACCATGACGCTGCTAAACAGTGAGGCCCACACCAGGGTCCAACGCCCCAGGGTGGTACGATGGATGCCGCGCAGGAAATCGCCGAAGCCGACGTCGGCCCGTTGCAGGCGCTGCGACGGAGTCTGCGCCATCACCAAGCGGGGCGATGGCTCGGGGGTGCGCCATTGCAGCCACACGCTGACCGAGCGCGCGGCGGCGGCGATGAGCAGCACTGCTTGCAGGCCCCACGGCCCGGCCTCGGCGGGCAGACGCATCATCACCACGGCGAACAGGCCGACATAGCCGAGGCGGGTGAGATTGAAAATGCGGTTGCGGTTGCCGGTGAAACGCCCGCGGATGGTGCGCGGGATGAGGTCCCCCATCCACGCCACCCAGGCCGGACCACCGATGCCGCCGACCACGCCGATAAGCATGGTCAGCATCACCGCCATGGGCACTGCCCACGGCGCGTGCGGCAGGTGCAACGGTAGCGCCAGCAGCAACAGGCACGCGATTTGCACCAGCGAGGTAGCGACCGCGGTGCGCCGGTTGCCACCCAGGGCCTCAATCACCGGCCGCACCGCCAAGCCGAGCATGATAAGCGCAATTTGCGGCACGATGGCGAGCAGACCAATCACGGTTTCGCTGCCCCCCAGGCGCAATTGGAGCAGCGGTACTAGCCACAGTTCGGTGCAGGCGAACATGCCGCTGACCACCGCGCCCTCGATGAACACCAGGCCGAGGCCACGGCGCACGAGCGAGGAAGGCGATTGTTGGGGGTCGTCCACGAGAGGTCCGAGATCATAGCTCATGCGCTGTGTGTGCAACACCAGAGATGATAAATTACATGAAATCCCGATAAAATTTTCCAACGAATCAACAGTGTGGTGCATGCGCCACCTCCTTGCCATTGCCATCGGTTGTTCGCTCATCGCCGCCGAGCCTGCCCCGGTGCTGGCCGAGGTGGTCATCCCCGATGGCGCCGCCCTGGCCACCGCGTGGGAGACCTCGCCCTATGGCGTGGTGTGGAATGCCCCGGCTCTGGCGAGCGTGCGCGAGCGCCTCGCCGCCAGCCGCCAGGAACTGGTCGAGGTGCACGGTCTCGACCCGTTCACCGTGCTCGCCCAGTCCGGCACCATCCACCTCGCCCTGGTGGGACCCGACTTGGCCGGCGACCAGCCGCCACTGGTGCTGACCATCGCTGCCGGCACCCATGCCGAGGTGTGGTTCACGGCGCTTGCCGCCAAGGGCACAGTCAACGCCGATGGCAGCGCCACCTTGGAGAACGACTGGACCCTGCGCCGCGAGGGCTCGCGCCTCGTGCTCGGTGGTCGGCCCGACCTGGCCAAGCCCGCCGCACCTGCGGCCAACCGCACCCACCACCTGACCATGGGCGTGGATGGGCCGGCCCTGACCAAGACCATGATCGCATCCAAGGCCGCGAGTGGCGAGGTGATGTCAGCGGCGGATATCGCCATGGCCGAACGCTTTCTCGCCACGGTCTTGGCCGGCACCGCCGACCTGACGCCCACCGGTCTCACCCTGGATGGCACCGCCACGCCGGCCCCGGCGGGCTTCGCCGCCCTCGACCGCGCTGCCCTCGACCGCCTGCCGGCATCGGCGTTGGAGGTCGCCGCCATCGGTGTCAACGGCAAGCGCCTGTGGTCCGAGGTGATCGCGCCGATCGCCGATCGCGCCCGACTGGATGGCAATGATCCCGAAGCTGGGCTGAAGGAATCCGGGATTGATCTGCCCTTGGCCGAGGTGGTCAGCGGTCTCGGCGGTACCTGGGCCTTGGCCGTGGGCCAGGGCATGCCCATGCCCACCATCACCATCCTGTCGCCTGCCAGCCCGGCCATCGACCAGCTCGCCAAGGCGATGCTCACCAAGGCTGGCGTTACCGTGCCGCAAGCCGGTACCGACGTTGTGATCCCTCTGCCCATCCCGGTGCCCGTGTCGTTGACCCTGGCCCAAGACGCCCGTGGTTGGATCCTGACCACGGATCCGAGCGGGGCGGCGGCGCTGCTCGCTGGCACGGGATGGCTGACCAGCCCCCTCGGCACCATCGCTGCCTCCAAGGTCACCCCGACCACCTGCGGCATGAGCGTGTGCGATACCAAGGCGCAACTGCGCCTGATCGGTTCGCTCATGGGCATGGGCATGGCGGCCGCCAAAGACCTCACGCCCAAGGAGAAACAGGCGATCCTCGCCATCCCCAGTCAGCTTGCCGCCAAAGCCACCCCCGGATGGTGGACAATCACCGATGACGGCAAGCACCTGCGCTTCGCCAGCGAAGGGTTGGGCATCGGCTTCACCAGCAGTTCGCTGCCGGTGATGGCGGGCATGATGCTGCCGGCGATCGGGATGGTGCGCAGCAACGCTCGACGCGTTAATAGCAGCAGCAATATGAGGCAAATATGCATGGCGGCCCAGGTGTACTGCAACGACAACGACCAAAAGTGGCCGCTGGATCTAACGATGCTCAAGGAGTTCTCAGATGGGGAGCTGACCGATAAGCTCTACCGCTCGCCCGGCGATCCTACCAACCCAGCCCCGTACCTGTACATCCGCCCGGATCCAATGGCGAAATCCAACCAGCCCGTGATCATCGAAGATCCCGCCTGCTGGAAAGGCAAGGGCTGCAACGTGGTCTTCGCCGACTGCCATGTGAAGTGGTACGACAAAGCCGACGCCGCCACGCTGTGGGCCGAGGGCAAGCGCCTTGCCGCCCTGCCCCACGCCGCCACCACTGGCATCACCTGGGACGACTGGAGCGCCCTGCACGCGCTCATCAACGACAGCCACCAGCCCAAGGGTAAGCGGTAGCGCCGCCGCCAACCGGCGCACACTCCCGCCCATGACCGACGACGGCCGCCGGGCCCTGCGCCAGACCGTATCCCGCCTCGAACGTTCGATCCGCGTCGAGGCTGGGGCCTCGCTCGACGCGCTGCACACCGCCCACCAAACGCTGGTGGATGCGGTCATCCACGCTGGCCGCGCCCGGGGCTATGCCGGCGATGATCCCAGCGAGGCCCTTGCTGCCGCCAGCGGTGCCGACCCAGACCTGCATGCGGTGGGCGGCGCAGCGGCCGACCTGTGGCTGGCCTTTTTTGGTTGCTTCCGCCCTGACGAGCAAGCCTTTGAAGCAGTCCACTTCCGCGAGGCCGCCGCCGCCATCAATCTGCGCCTGGCCCAGGTTCCCGCGGGTGAACGGCCTGACGCGACGCTCACCGTGGATCTGCTCGCCACCCTGGCCGAGTTGCTCAACCGCCGCCATGCGGCGATCAACTCGCGGCTCGACGATCTCATCAGTCAGGTCACCAAGCGCCAGAACACCCAAGAGGCCGCGCTGCTCGCCTCGGCCCAGGCGGGCGATGAGCTAGCCCGGGTCACCGGCCTGATCAACGCCGCGGCCGAGGCCACCGCCGCAGCCATCCCGGCGGGTGCCGCCCCGGCCACGCGCCTCGCGGCGGTACTGGAGCGCATGCAGCGTTTCACCGAGGCCGAGCGCCGCCGCGCCAAGGAAACCGTTGCGGCCTTCTCAACCTTCCTCGCCGCTGTGCGCGCCGCCGCCCTGGGGGAACCCGGACCGAAACTCCCGCCCGAGGCCGACGCGGTGGTGGCCGAGGTCCGCCGCGTAGTCGCTGCCCGGGACGAGCGTCAGGCCCGCCTTGCGGTGCTTGAACAGCGCTTGGCGGAATTGGAACGCGAACGCCTGACCCTGACCGAGGAGTTGCGCAGTGCAGCGGAACGCCCACCTGCGCCCGCCGCTGCGCCGCGGGTCGAAACCCTCGATCGCGAGCGCGCTCGCCGCGCGGTGAAGGCCCTCGACCGGGCCCATGCCGATCTGGTGAGGGTGCTTGCGGAATTGCACGCCATCACACCCCTTTCCGAGGATCCGGCGCGCTTCCGCCCGGCAAAGAGCCTGCTCGGACTGGGTCGACGCAGCGCGTTCGACCTCGGTTCGCCCAGCGGATTGCTCGCAGCACACCGCGCCGCCGGGGCCGATCTTGCACTCTACGCCGACCGCGCCGCCTGGGGCGTGGCGGTGGGCCGCTTCGCTGCGCAGGTTCCTGGCCTGCGGCTCGTCTGTCGGGAACTGGTCACGTTGGTGGCCAACTGGCGGCACCAACTCGGCGACCCGCCGCCGGTCTCGGTGTCGATCACCCTCGACGGAGCTGAAGGCGTACTTGCGCTGCCCGCAGTGCTCGAACGCGACTGCGCCCTGCTGCTCAAGAAAAAGGCCAAGGTCGCCGCCGCCGAGGGCATCGCGCCGCTGCTCGACGGCGCCCTCGGGCTCTACCGCGAGGCCCTGACCAAGGCGGGTGTCCCACTGCCAGAGGCGCCCGAGGCAGGCAAGCGCGAGGCCGCCGCTGCCCGCCTCGCCCGCCTCACCGCCGCGCTCACCTCCTGCGCCACCGCCGCGCGCACCGCTTTTGCCGAGGCCGCCCCCAGTGGCTTCCGCCTTGCTGGGGTCGACGCGGATCTGGCCGAGGCGGGCCACCTGTTGCGCGCTGGACTGCTCGCCCTTGACGAGGCCGCGGGCGAAATAACCCATCTGCCCGGGGTCAAACCGGCGGACCTCCCGCCGATCCCGCCCAAGGGCGACGCACCAGCTCTTGCCAGCGGGATCCGCGCCCGTTGCGAGCGCCTTGACCACGCCGGCACGTTGCGTTGGGAGGTTGCATGAACCAGTGGGACGAATTCCGTTGCTCCCCGACTTTCCCAGGCCGATCCCGCATCTATGGCGCGTGGGCCGGGGCTACCGATCACCCCGATGCCTGCGATGCTGAGGCCCTGGCTTTGGCCGTGGGCGCAGCCGCGGCTCTGGCCCCTGGCCCCGGTGACGAGCCCTCGCTCACCCTCACAGCGGTGATCAATCCCGATCCCCAATGGTGGGAGGTCGCTGCCCTTGCCGGCCGCCTCGCCCCACCGGGCCTGGTGGTGGCGGTGGATGCGGATGTCGACCTCGGCCGTCTTGCGGCACTTGGCTGGCTCACCTCCCCGCAGCCATGCCTAGCCGAACGTCCCCTCGCGGTGCCCGCCCAGCCCTGGGTGCGACGCCAGCTCGCAAGTTCCCGCCGGGTGTGGACCCCGGTGGATCTGCCGACCCTGGGCCGTGCGTGCCTGCCGCCCTGGCCGCTTGCCGACAATCCTGCCGCCCAGGCCGACCTCGCCCTCGCGTGGCTGGGCGAACGCGAGCCGGCGCTGGTCCTCACCACCGGTAACGATCCGTGGCTGTTGGCCGTTGCCGCCGAACGCGCCTGTCACGGTCAGCGCAGCGTGTGGCGCGTCCCACCCGGCACGCGCCTCGACCCAAGCCTGCTCGCGCGCATCGCTCGACTGCAGATGCCACTCAAGGTACTGCTCGATCCTGCTGACGCGGTAGCGCTACCCCCAGGCTGGTGGACGGCTGCAGCGCGCACGGCTGCTGAGGCCTCCGCTATGCTGGCGTGGATCCTCGGGGACGAATCACCGTGGAGCCTTGTCCTGCCCATCGATGAGGAACTCACCGCGTCCACGTGGCCAACGGGGCAGGCTTGGGTGCCAGGCCAGGGTCTTGGATCAGCATGATCCGGACGAAGGTGGGCGAGGGGAAGGTAAGTCGGATGGTTGTCGGCACCTGACTCCTGCGGCTCTGACTCCAACCTGCAGGGTTTGAGGTTATGCAGAAATGGTCGCGACCCCTGCGTCGCCGACGACCTGTCAGTCGCAGGTGGTGGGTGGTGGGTGGAGAACAGCCTCTGACAGCGCAGGGAGTTGCACCCAGAAGGTGCTCGGTGGACAGGGCGAATGGCATAGTGTCTCCATCACCCACAACCACCTGCGTTGTTGAGGTTCAATCATGGCATCTGCCGTGTCCTCGGCATGTCCGACTGCCTGAAACGACGGATGCGCTTCTCGATGTCAATGACGAGCAGTACCGCCAAGCCGGGCAGCAACGCATGCCACCAGGCTGTAAAATCCAGGGGGGCAGTGCGGAAGACGGAATGCATGGATGGTAGATACACGAAGGCCGCCTGTAACACGATCAGCACGGCGAGGCATGGCCAGAGCACGGGATTCGAGAACCAACCGACCGAGCCAAGACCACCGTGCAGACTGCGGCAGTGCAATAGGTAGCACGCCTGAAAGAGTGCCACCGTGGTGACGGCGATGCTTTGAGCCTCGGCAAGACCCGAGGTCCAGACCTCGGCTGGGACCACGGTCATGGATCCCGGAACGAATCGGCGGAATTCCCATAGAAACACCAGGCACGTACCAGCCGCCATCAGGACGGCCACCAGCATGGTCCGCCAGATCACAAAGGTGGAGAAGATTGGTGCATCCCGCCGTCGCGGCGGTCGGCGCATGGCTCCTGGCTCCAAGGTTTCAAAGGCCATCGGCAGGGACAGAGCGACGCTGGCCACCAGGTTGATCCAGAGGATCTGGGTCGGTGACATCGGCATCAGCAATACCTGGCCGGTTCCTTCAACCGTGATGACCGGGAAGAAGAGCGTGGATGCCGCCAAGATCAGCGCCAAGCCGAGATTAGTCGGCAGGAGGAAGGCCAACGCTTTGATGAGATTGTCATAGACCCGCCGACCTTCCTCAACCGCCGCGGCGATGGTGGCGAAATTGTCATCAATCAAGACGATCTTTGCCGCCTCTTTGCTCACCGCCGTGCCCGTGATGCCCATGGCAACGCCGATGTTCGCCCGCTTGAGTGCCGGGGCATCATTCACCCCATCGCCAGTCATTGCCACCACATGACCGGCTTCCTGCAGGATCTCGACCAGGCGGATCTTGTGTTCAGGGGCAACGCGGGCGAACACGCGCACATCGCGCACCGCTTTCCGCCACCCCTCGGCGTCCAGTCGATCGAGATCATTGCCGGTTAATGCGCTGGTCCCGCCCAGGCCGAGTTCCCGTCCGATGGCCGCCGCCGTGGCAGGATGGTCGCCGGTAATCATGGTCACCGTGATGCCGGCGGCATGGCATTCGCGGATTGCGGCCATCGCCTCCTGGCGCGGCGGATCCAGCATGCCCACCAGGCCGCACCAGGTCCAGTCCGCAGCCAAGTGTTCAGGCGTGAGCGTGTCCAGCTCCTGGGGTCCCGACTTGCGGGCAAGGGCCAGGACGCGCAAACCCTGCTGAGCAAATGATTCCTGAACGGCCCTGAGCTTTGTCCTCGCCTCTTCAGAGAGTCGACAACGGGCAGCCACCGTTTCAGGAGCTCCTTTCATCCAGGCCACCACCCCGTCGCCACAACGATGCAATGTAGCCATGAAGCGATGCTCAGACTCAAAAGGGACGGCATCAATGCGCACCATGTCCGCACGTAGCCGAGACTCCTCCAACCCGCCCTTGCGCGCCACCGTCAACAAAGCCACCTCGGTGGGATCGCCTGCGATGCGCCAGGTTCCATCCTCGTTGGCCTCAAGCCCAGAGTCGTTGCACAGGCAGCCGCCCACGAGCAGTTCACGCACAGGATCGGGAAGTGATGAGACGGGTACCCCATCGCGTTCGATGCGGCCTTCGGGCGCATACCCGATGCCAGAGATACGGTACTGCTGATCATGGCACCAGATGGCCTGGACGGTCATCTCATTACGCGTCAAGGTGCCGGTCTTGTCGCTGCAGATGGCGCTGGTTGAGCCCAGGGTTTCAACTGCCGGAAGCTGCCGTACCACGGCCCGGCGAGCGGCCATGCGCCGCACGCCAATGGCCAGGGCGATGGTGATGATCGCGGGCAACCCCTCCGGGATGGCAGCGACAGCGAGGGTGACCGCAGTGAGGGCGGCCTCACCGTACCTCCCGCCCTTGCCCCAGACACTGTACGCAAAGAGCGCCGCGGAAAGAACCAGTACGCCAAGGGTGATCCAACGTCCGACCTGGGCCAACTGTCGGGTCAGCGGTGTTTCCAACGAAGGAGCGCTCTGCAGCAGGGCATTGATCCGCCCGAGTTCGGTGGCCGCTCCCGTTGCCACCACCACCCCACGACCGCCACCCTGGGTGATGTGGGTGCCGGCGAAAGCCAAACAGAGGCGATCGCCAAGTGCCGCATTGCCCGCTACGGCTTCGATCTGCTTGGTCACGGGCACGGATTCACCAGTCAGCGCGGCCTCCTCAGCGCGCAGATTCTTGGCCTCGATCAGGCGTAAATCTGCGGGGACCTTGTCGCCGCCGGCGAGAACCACCACGTCACCAACCACCAGCGCCTCGGCTGGCATCGTCTGGGGACGGCCATCGCGCAGCACGGTGGCGGCGTCTGCAACCATCGCAGAGAGGGCGGCGATGGCGCGACCGGCACGCCATTCCTGTACGAAGCCGATCGCGGCATTGATGAGGACGGCGGCGAAGACCACCGTCGCATCGGTTGGCTGATGCAAGGCCAGGGCCAACACCCCGGCGCCGACCAGCACCCACGAGATCGGGTTGTTAATCTGGCGCCAGGCGATGCGCCAAGCCGTTTCCCCGCGAGCGACCGGCAGTCGATTGGGACCATGCTGAGCCAAACGGAGTGATCCCTCCTCTGTGGTCAGGCCGCCTGACTGCGATTCCACAAGTCCCAAAACCTGGGGACAGGAAAGTGCATGATGGGATTCTGTCGTGCTGCTGCTGGGCATTCAGGTATTTAACTCGGTTGACCGGGAACGACCACGTGGTTTAGCCGATGTAACGTATGGGATATTCGTCATGTAACACGTCATGGACTGAACAGAGTGCAGCGGACTGCTTGTGGAGGCTGCCATGTCCGACCGGTATTACGCACACCGAAGCCCGATCCGGCGGACCGGACCCCTGGATACGGTTGTCGGCACCTTCACTATCAACGGATACGATGGCGAATTACGCGGACGCGCCCAACTAGCCGAGGGCATGGTCATCGCCAACGCGAACGATGGATCGCCACTCGTCATGGTGCCTGTGACCCGGTCGGGCGTGATTGATGAAGCGGATGGATGCGTGCGCTACACCACCTCAATGGGCAGCTTCCGGTCCAACGATCCGGTCTGGATCCAATGGAGCCGGGAATCTGTCGAGATCTTGGCCTCGTCCCACGGCGACGCATCGCGCAGGCATCGCCGCCCGACCGCCAACGACAGTTCGGGACGACTTCCGGCGCATGGTCGGTCGCAGCAGTCGAGCAGCGACAGCTCGGGGATGCTTCGGGCCATACCGCAGCGTTTGGGACTATCCGGAATCGGCAATCTGCTGTCCCACTGGAAACCGTGGCAATTCGTCGTGGCAGCTGGGGTGGTGCTCCTGCTGCTCCTGGTTGCCTTAGTCCTGCTCGGCCTGCTCGCAGTCTGGGGTTTCGGCGTGGTGCGCAGCCACGGGGGAGAATGGCTCAAGCAGCTACCGATTCCGGTCGAATCGGCGTCCTGATGAGAACCGCCACGGCTCTGCAGCGCCATAGTCACGAAGGTGGGCGCCTCAAGCATGGGCAGGTCCGCGGTCCATTCCATCGTCACCGATCAGGACGTTTCGCCGTGGGCGGTCGCCGTTGTCGGGCGACCTGCGATGCCTAGAATTATGCAAAAATCAGGTGCTAGCCCTTTTCCTCTCTGACCGCTCCTAAACATGGAGGGATGACCGTGATGAATACGGATGCATACCTTGAACAGAACGTGATTACGGCATCATGAGTGTGCGCAACCTCCGCATCATCGCCTGGATCGAGGGCGTTTCCTACCTCGTGCTGCTCGGCATTGCAATGCCGCTCAAGTACCTTGCAGACGAACCTGGAGCCGTGCGGATCGTCGGCATGATCCACGGCATCCTTTTCATGCTCTTTTGCGTTGCGTTGGCGTTGGCGTGGCGGCGGAGGCGCTGGTCCCTGCTGCGCTCAACCGTCATCTTCGCAAGCTCCCTGATCCCCTGCGCAACGTTCTTCATGGATCGGTATCTTGCGCGCTGGGACAGCGAACCCATGCGTGTACAGAGCTGACTCGTCAGCGCGCCCGAGCTAGTTCCTGATTGTTTCAGAAACAGGTAGACCGGGGAACTGTTTCGATAGCGGCCGAGAGGCCGACCATATCGGGCAGTTCAGTCTAAACAACGCAATGAACCGTAGACTTCAGGCGGGGTTAAAAGGATGGGGAGGATGGAAAGGATGGAATTCACCGGGGCATTCGACAGCTTCATCCTCCCCATCAACCCCATCCTGTTCCTTTTTTCGCACTCACCCAGCGGGTGAGCGCGGAACATGTTCGATAGCTCCGAATCAACGACTGATGCATGGCCCTTGGCCAATTCCATTGCGTTTTTTAGGCGGACAACAAAGAACCCCCGGTGGCTTGGCCACCGGGGGTTCTTACCTGTCAGATAGCCGTGGGGCTTACTGGAGGAGCTGCAGCACCGACTGCGGCAGCTGGTTCGCCTGGGCGAGCATCGACTGGCTCGCCTGCACCAGGATCTGGTTGCGGGTGAACCGGGCGCTTTCCGCGGCGTAGTCGGTATCACGGATCACCGATTCGGCAGCGGTCAGATTCTCGCTCGACACGCGCAGGCTGTTCAGGTTCGTCTCCAGGGTGTTGCCCTGGAACGCACCCATCTTTCCGCGCTGATTGGTCACTTCGTCGATCGCGGCGTCGATGACCTTCAGGGCCTCGGAGGTCAACCCAGCGGTCAGCGCCGACTTCTTGGTGCTGAGCAGGTCTTCGAGGCTTTCCAGGGTCCCGGCCCCGCTGACGTTGCGACCCAGTTCACTGGCGGTCACCGCATCGATGGTGATGCCTGCCTTCTGCCCTTCATTGGCCCCGATCTGGAACTCGGCACCGTTGGTGAGCTTGAAGCTGGTCTGACCCCCCGCCACCGCATAGGCGTTACTGATCGACAGGGACACGCCCTGGAATCCATCAGCTTGCGAACCCGTGGTCAGGCCCAGGTTGATGACGCTACCAGTGACCGCCGTGGTGCTCTTGAGATTGATCACCTTGCCGGTGGCCGTGGTCAGCGTGGCCTGCACATCGGCACCATTCACCGTGGTCGAACCACTATTGCTCGACTTCGTCTGGGCGGCGGTGCTGGCACCACTCGCCACCGCGATCACATATTGGGCCCGGGTCTGAGCCGTGGTGTCCAAATCGTACACCAGGGCGGCGTTCGAACCATTACGGACTTCCGCCACGGTCGCGGCCACGTTGCCACCGCTCGCCTGGTCAACCGTCAGCGAGATGTTGGTGATCTGGTCCCCGGTAGCGTTATAGATGACGAAACCTGCGGCAGCCGCAGTCAGCGCTGCACCCGTCTTGGTCAGGGCCGCACTGGTCTGACCCGAGGCTGCGGATGTACCAGTCGAGTACACGGCACCATTCGTGGCCCAGGCCACCTTGATACCATCGGCCGAGAAGGCGGTCTGCAACTTGGCTGCCATTTGCACCATGGTCGAACCACCCGCGAGGGTGTTCGCACCGGTGGCCAGCACGGTCTTGGACACACCGTTGATGGTCAGGGTGAGTCCGCGTCCGGCCATCAAGCGCGTGCCCGAGGCCATGGCCCCCGCATTGGAGAGACCCGAAGTGCCGCCAGTGGTGAAGGTGGTCGATGCCGCCGCACCCGTGGCATAGGTTCCGGCATCCATGGTCACGAAGTGGATTTCGGACTTCAGCGTGGGGTTGTTGGGATTATCGATTTCCAGGGTGAAGTTGAAATTGATGTCATCAGCCGCCACCGCGTTGCGCGACCGTTCGAATTTCACCGACATGCCTGAGGTGATTCCCGCAGCCAGGGTGAGATTACCCGACTTCAAGCTGCTACCTGCCGCGATGGCCGAACGCAATGCGGTCTGCAAGCCAGACAAGGCCTTGCTGACGCTCTTGTCGGTACCGCTGACCGTATAGGTCGCAGAGAAGGACCCACCGGTGGTGGTGGTCACCTTGGCGGTGAGCACCACGCCAGACCGGGCAAAGGTGGAGGACGTCGCCACGCCGCTGAGAGACGAGGCGTTGCTGAACAATACAGCCGCGGCGGCGGTACCCGCCGTCCCCGAAGCCGCCCTGACGGTGGCGGTGACCGATTCCTTGGTGCCCGCGACCGCGGCAGCACCAGCCGTCGCCCCACGGGCGAAGGTGATGCTGCTGGTGAAGTCGGTGCTGCCCAGGCCGTTGCGCTCGACCTTGAGCTGGCCGTCCGCATCGGCGGTGATGGTATAGCCAGCCGGCTTGGAGGCATGGGCATTGAGTCCCGAAGCCACCTTGGAGGCCAGCGCGCCACCGGTGCCAGCAGTATAGACGAAGCTGGTCCCATTGATGGTCATGGTGGCCGTGGAACCGGATTTCAGCTTGGCCGTGGTGCCCATCTTCACACCGCTCACCGCAGCCGTGAAAATATAGCTGTTGCTGCCGGTGACGGTGGTCTTGAGCGTGGTGGATTCTTTGGTGCCGGCGGTGACGGCGAGATTCACCGTGCCAACAGTGATCGCCGTGTTGTTGGCCAGGTTGCCCACGCGCACGCGGGACAGCTTGGCACTGTCGCTGATGGTGGTGGCACCATTCAGGCTACCGTCGAGCAACTTCTTGGTGCCGAACTGGGTCTGTTCACCGATGCGGGTGACCGCCTTGATGACGTTGTCCATCTCGGCCTGGTCGGCGGCGAGCTGGTTGGTGTCGTTGGCACCTTCGTTGGAGGCGTGGAGGGTGAGTTCGCGGGCCTTGGTCAGCAGGCTGCTGACTTCGTCCAGGGCGCCTTCAGCCGACTGCACCATGTTCACAGCGGTTTCGCTGTTGGAGGTGGCCTGCGCGATGCCCTTGATCTGGGCACGCATCTGTTCGCTGATGACGAGGCCGGCGGCGTTGTCGGCAGCGCGGTTGATCTTGAGACCGCTCGAGAGCTTCTCGAGTGAACGGGCGAGCATCTGGTCGTTCTTGATCAGATTGCGCTGACCATTGATGGACGAGATGTTGTTGTTGATGCGCAGAGCCATGGCTTCCTCCGAGGAAGAGTGCCGACCGGGTGTGGGCGGCGGGTGGGTGCGGCGTCCGTGCCGCGGGGCCCCGGGCGGGACCTTAGTTCCAGGAACGGCGGACAAGGCTGCGGCTTGAGGGGTTTCTTGCTTGTGTGGGTAAATGCATCGGATGTATCGATTTATTGGGTCGTGTATCGTTTGAAATCATATGGGAGCGAGCCCAAGGAGCGCAGGCTTTAGGCTGCATGTATCTTGCAAAAGGCGACTCGATGCAGGCTGAAGCCAGCGCTCCCAGCCAAGGCTCAAGTCGGGGGGGTGGGTACCGATACTGTTGATGAAGGAGTCATGACGGCCAACGTTCCGGCCGGATGCCTGCTTCCGAAAGAGGGTGCCCCATGCCACGCA
>JBILDK010000179.1:0-5983 GCA_044352625.1 Planctomycetota bacterium | reverse complement strand
TGCGGCACCACGGCTGCTGCTCGACGAGCCCGATTGCGGTCTGGACCCCGACGGCGTGGTGGTTGAGCTTTTCTGGCAGCGTGCCGCGGACGGTCACACGGATCTGGTGGTGATCCACAACGCCGAGCTCGCCATGGGCTTGGGTGGCACCCGTGTCCTCCTTGCCGAACGGCCTGGTTGGTCCGAAGGGAGGGACGGCCAGCAGCCGGGCCGTCTCTATCCCATCCAGAACCGAGGGCCCAGGACACTGCATCGGGCGGGGATTGTCAGTACGGAGTGGCAGCCGGGTTATGTGCCGGGTTGGTAGTATGGCGGATGCACCGAAAAGATGCGTTGACAGGGTGCCCGTCGGCGATGTTCTTCCGCCCCCATGGATATGATGCACTGGCTCGGTCTCGATACCTTCGTCTACGCGGATCTTGCAGTGGTCGGGGTGCTCATCGTGCTCGAAGGATTGTTGTCATGTGACAACGCGGTGGTGTTGGCGGTGCTGGTCAAACACCTGCCACCAGAGCAGCGTGGCCGGGCTCTGCGTTATGGCATCATCGGCGCCTATGTGTTCCGCATTCTCGCTCTGTTGCTTGCGACGTGGATCATGGGGGTGTGGTGGCTCAAGGTGCTGGGGGGCCTGTATCTGCTGTGGTTGGCGGTGAAGTTCTTCAAGGACCGCACGGATGCCAATCACGATGGTCTGGCAGATCGCAAGGTGCCGCGCTGGTTCGGGCTCAATCCCTTCTGGAGCACGGTGGTTGCGGTGGAACTCACCGACATCGTCTTCTCGGTGGACTCCATCGCCGCCGCCGTGGCCCTGTCTGACAAGCTGTGGGTGCTGATCCTGGGCGGGCTGCTCGGCATCCTCGCCATGCGCTTCGCCGCCCAGGGCTTCGTCTTGTTGCTGGAGCGTTTCCCGTTGATCGAGGCCATGGCCTTTGTCGCAGTCGGTCTGATCGGGCTCAAGCTCGCAGCCGAGGTTCCGGTGGACGTGCTCGGCGCGGTCCGGCCGCTGCCGGCGGGGGCGGTCTACGCCACCCATCAGGAGTACGCCGCGTTGGCCCGGCCGGAGCGCACGTATTGGCTCGAGGTCGGCAACCTGTTGCACATCGGACGCAGCGCTCCGGCCGGTCCTGATCAGGCGGTGATGGAGCGCGCCATTGCCCTGGCCGAGCCGGCCTTGGCGGCGCCGCTGCGCGCTGAGAAGGTCGAACGCGAATATCGTCTGGCCCATGCCCTGTGGCAGCGCGAGCTGCGTTCCCTGGTCCACGTCAACAGCCTCGTCGCGAGCGTGGTGGTGTTGCTGGTGATCGCCGCCGGACTGCTCAAACGGCGCCCTCCCCGGGACCTTGCGGCGTCCGGCTCGGCGCAATGATGCCGCCCACCTAGGAGCACAGCCCATGGTTCTCGATCGTCTGCGCCGTACCGCCACTGGCCGGGATCCCAAGAAGATCCCTGATGGACTGTGGATGAAGTGCGATGGCTGCGGCAAGACCATCTTCAAACGTTTGGTCGAGGAACGCCTCGACACCTGTCCGGAGTGCAACCACCACTTCCGCATGCCGGCTGCGCGGCGCATTGCCAGCCTGATCGACGACGGGACATGGCAGGAGTGGGACGCTGACATGGTCAGCGCCGATCCGCTCGGCTTCGTCGATGGCAAGACCTATCCCGAGCGCATCGCTGCCCAGCAGGCCAAAACCGGGATGAAGGACGCGGTGCTCACCGGCTGCGGCAAGCTGTCGGGCCAGGACATCGGCCTGGGGGTGATGGATTTCAGCTTCAACGGCGGCTCGATGGGTTCGGTGGTGGGCGAAAAGCTCACCCGGCTCATCGAGCGCTGCACCGCGGCGCGCATGCCCTGCGTGATCGTGTCGGCCTCGGGCGGGGCGCGCATGCAGGAGGGGGCCGTCTCCCTGATGCAGATGACCAAGACCAGCGCCGCCCTGGCCCGCCACCACGAGAAGCGCCTGCCCTACATCAGCGTCCTGACCAATCCCACCATGGCCGGCGTCATGGCCAGCTTCGCCAGTCTGGGCGACGTGATCCTGGCCGAGCCCAAGGCCCTGATCGGCTTCACCGGCGCGCGCGTGATCCAGGAGACCATCAAGCAGGAGCTGCCCGAGGGGTTCCAGACCAGCGAATTCCTGCTCAAGCACGGCCAGCTCGACCTGATCGTGACCCGCCAGGACATGAAGCGCGAGCTGGCGCGAATCATCGGCTACATTCACCGGCCGTGAGTCCCGTTCCGGGTCACTGGCTGATGAAGTCGGAGCCGGACGTGTTCGGCATCAGCGAGCTGCGCCGGCGCCGTACCACCACCTGGGACGGAGTGCGCAACTACGAGGCACGCAACTTCATGCGTGGGATGGCAGTGGGCGACCGGGTCCTGTTTTACCATTCCAACGCCGCGCCGAGCGGGGTGGCGGGTCTGGCCGAGGTCAGCCGCACCGCGATCCCTGATCACACTGCCTGGGATCCGGAGTCGCCCTACTTTGATGCCAAGTCCACCCCCGACGCCCCGCGCTGGTGGATGGTGGAGGTGCGCTTCGTCGCTGCCTTCACCGAGGTGGTGGCGCTCGACCAGCTGCGCGCCATCCCTGAGCTTGCCGACTTGGCGTTGTTCCGCCGCTCGCGCTTGTCGGTGGTGCCGATCAGCGCCGGGCACTACGCCCTGATCGCCGGGTTGGGCGGTTGCTGAGACCGCCGCCGCACCTACCCTCTGTTCGCCATGGCCATCGACTACTATCTGGTATCCGCCTCCCGTCGCGCCTATCGCCTGCGGGTTGAACGCCCCTACGTCTTCGGCCGTGAAGAGGGCTGCGACATCGTCTTGCAGGATGCGCTCGCCTCGCGCCGCCATGCGGAGGTGACGTGGTATGCCGAGGGTACCTGCTGGGTGCTCAAGGACCTCAACAGCCGCAACGGGGTGATGGTCAATGGCACGCGCATTACCCAGCCCACCCAGCTCGATGATGGCTGCCAGATCCAGATTGGCGGCCAGGTCTATCGCATGCATCTGCTGCCCCCCGGCGGCGACCCCGGCAGCTTGGGCAACCAGGCGCCGCAGATTTCGACTCTCGAAACCCTCGGGCCGGGCTTCAGCATGCAGGACCTCGCCTCGCAGGGGGCGACCTACACCGGGCAGGTCACCAGCGGGCTGCTCGACCTGCTCCAGTTCTTCCTGACCACGGCGAAGTCCGGGCGTCTTGATCTCCTTGGCGGTTCCGCTGGTTCGGCGGTCCACCTCGTCACCGGCACCCCGGTCCACGCCAGCGACAACGGCCAGACCGGCATCGACGCCATGGTCTCGCTGGCGCTCAATCCTCCGCCGCGTTTCGCCTTCCATGCCGATGCGCCGGCTCCCGAACGCACCCTCCAGGGTTCCGCCAACGGCATCCTCATGGAAGTGGCGCGCATGCTCGATGAGAAAGGCAAGGTCTGACATGGTTGACTCCGCTGTTCCCGAACTGATCGGCGTCGGTTCGCCACTGGTCGACCTGCTGCTCACGGTGGATGATGCATTGTTGACGGACCATGTCAGCGGCGCCAAGGGCGGCATGGAGATGGTCGAGGCCGATGCCATCGCCGCGATCGTGAAGAAGTCCAAACAGAAGCCGGTGCAGGCTGCCGGCGGGGCTGCCTCCAACACCACGGTGGGCTGCGCCAACCTGGGCATTCGCACCGCCTTCATCGGCAGCTGCGGCAGCGACGATTTGGCGGCGTACTACCGCGACAAGCTCACCAGCCAGGGCTGCGAGGCCCGTCTGGTCGAGCATCCCGTGCTACCCACCGGTCGCGTGCTGTCCTTGGTGACGCCGGATGCCCAGCGCACCATGCGCACCTGCCTGGGGGCGGCGGCGGCGCTCGATCCGGCGCTGTTCTCGGCCTCGACCTTTGCCGGGGCGCGGGTGGTGATGCTGGAAGGCTACACCCTGTTCAACCACGAGCTCACCCGTGCCATCGCCCGCGCCGCCAAGGCCGCCGGGGCTGAACTCGCGCTCGACCTGGCGTCGTTCGAGGTGGTGAAGTACAACCACGGCGTGCTTGAAGAACTGCTTGCCGGTCAGGTCGACATCGTGTTTGCCAACGAGGACGAGGCTGCCGCGTGGACCGGCGGGTCCCCCGAGCAAGCGCTTGCCGATCTCGCCGGGCGCACGCGCTTGGCCGTGGTCAAGCTGGGCAAGGAGGGGGCCTGGATCGCCCGGGGCGGCGAGCGGGTGCGTGTCGGCATCGAGCCGGTCGAGTCGGTGGTGGATACCACCGGCGCGGGCGATTGCTGGGCCGCGGGTTTCCTGGCCGGACATTTGCGCGGCCTGCCCCTGGCCCAGTGCGGGCGCCTGGGGGCGCTCTGCGGCGCAGCGGTGGTGCAGGTCATGGGTGCCCAGGTGCCCAGCGTTGAATGGACACGGATCAAGGGGTTTCTCGATGCCTGGACCTGAACATCCCATCCACCGCACCAAGCCCGTGGTCCGCGCCCCGGGAGCGGATGTGCCCGAGGTGGTTGAGGACGCGCGCAAGCCGCAGCTTGATGGCGAGGGCAAACCGTACATGACATTGGCCCAGTTCGCCAAGGTTCAGGATCTGGCATCCACCGGCGGAGCCGCCAAACATCTGGTGCGTGAGGGTGGCTTCGCGGTCAACGGCCAGCCCGAGGACCGTCCCGGCCGCAAACTGCACGCCGGCGACAAAGTGACCTTCGCCGGCCGCAATTATAGCGTCACCTTGGCATAACCCTGGGAGCGCGGCCGAGCCGGCCGCGCTCCCAGGGGGCGGTTCAGTGCCGCGGGCGGTAGGGCGGGCGGCCGACCGGGGCCGAGGACGGACCGCCGCGGTCGGGACGCACCGGCACCGGCCGGCCGCGGTGGTTGAGGCGCGCCGACAGGATTGCCTCAGCCGTGGTCGGATCGACTTCGACCAGGGTGTGGCGGGCAAGGCAGCGGATCTGGCCGATGCGCTCCGAGGTGATGCCGGGGATGCGGCAGAGCATGGCCACGATGTTGCCTGGGCCGGCGCCGTCCTCGAAGCCCATGCCGATGAACAGCGCCGTGCCTGCCCCGCGTGAGGGCCCAGCGTTGAGCGAACGCTTGGCTCCACTGGCGGAGGGCAGTGGGCGTTCGGGGGCCGCATCCGGGATCAGACGGTGGACCAGGGCGCTGAGCACCTCGACCGCGCCGTGCTCGGTGACCAGGGCGGCGAATTGCGGCGGGAGGGGGCGGGCCTCGCCCACGCCGTCGGCAACGCGGATGGCCAGGCGCTCGCGCTTGGCCGCGACCAGGGCCACGCCGGTGGGCAACGGGCGTTCTTCGATCTGCCCGCCGCCCTGCTGCACCAGACGCAGGAACCGGCCGCGCTCCATGGGCGTGATCACCGACCAGGCCTCGCCGCTGGCACCGGCACGGGCAGTGCGGCCGATGCGGTGGCTGTAGGCTTCGGCGCCCATGGGCAGCCCGAGGCTGAACACATGGGTGACGCCCGGCACGTCGATGCCGCGTGCGGCCACGTCGGTACCGACCAGCACCGGCAGGTGGCCGTCGCGGAAGCGCGCGAGCACGCGCTCGCGGGCCTCCTGGGCGAGTTCGCCGCTGATGCCGGCGGCCTCGATGCCCTCGGCGGCGATGGCGCGCACCGCACCTTCGACATCCTCGCGGGTGCGCACGAAGACCATGGCGCGGGCCGGGGCGAGCAGATGCAGCAGGCGGCCCAGGGCTTGGCGTTCCTCGCCGCGGCGGGCGATGACATAGCGGCCAGGGACGTGGGACGAGGTCGACTTGGTGTCGAGGCGCACGGTGCGCGGGCTCTCCAGCCAGGCGTGCAGCACCTGCTGGACTTCGGAGGGGAAGGTGGCGCTGAAGCACCAGCGGGCGACTTCGCTGCCGAGATCCTTCACCAGGCGTTCAAGATCCTCCTTGAAGCCGAGGTCGAGCATCTGGTCGGCCTCGTCCAGGACCAGGATGTCGGCGTCGGGCTTGAGCATGCCCTGGGCGAGCAT
>JBILDK010000178.1:0-5987 GCA_044352625.1 Planctomycetota bacterium | reverse complement strand
GCTGCCCTGGCGCTGATCATTCTTGCGGCCGCCGGCCCTGCGTGGCGCACGACGACCTCGACGGTGCTGCCCGGTCGCGTGGTGGTGGCGATCGACGGGAGCGCCTCGATGGCCGCCAGCGACGGGCCGGGCGGCGCTGCGCGCATCGCCTCCGCCGTGGCCCTGGCCAACGCCCTGGCCGCGCCGGGACGCAACCTCGATGTCGATTATCGCGTGCTGTGCACCGCCAACACGGGCGGGACACGGGTCTCCCCCGCCGACCTCCCGGCGCTGGTGGCCAGCGGTCCGACCACGCCCCTGGGCGATGAACTCGATCGCTTGGTCGCGGCGCAGCGTCCGGATCTGCTGATTCTGGTCAGTGATGGTCGGGTCACCAGCGGCAGTCAGTTGTCCGCCGTGGCTGAGGGCTGGCGCGCACGCGACCTGGCGGTGGCGGTGCTTGCGGTGGGCACCGACCGGCTCGATCCCGAACTGCTCATCGATCAGGTGGCCATCAACCGCGAGGCCGCGCTCAACGAGTTGGAACCGGTCGCCGTACGCCTGAGCCACCGCGCCCTTGTCTCCGGACCGATCACGGTGCGCGTGCTGGTGGATGGCGAGGAAGCCTGGCGCGGCGAGGTCGCCCAGGGCGCCTCTGCCGACGCCGCCCTGGCCGCGGTCGAAGCCCGCGCCGCGGTGCCCTTCCGCCGCCCCGGCCCGGCCAAGGTCACGATCCTGGCCGAATCCGCGGGCGGGCAGAAGGCCGAGCAGACCCTCCAGGTCACGGTGCGTGAGCGCAAGCTGGCAGTGCTGCTGCTCGAATCGCGGCCACGCTACGAGACCCGCTACCTGCGCGAGGCGCTCAAGCGCGACCTCGGCGTGACCCTGCATTCCTACCTGGCCGAGGGCCGCTGGCGGCGCTGGGGCAATGCCGGCCCTGAACATCTGCCGCTGGGCGCCCAGGACCTCTCGACCTACGACGTGGTGGTGCTCGGCGACCTCGGCCCTGATGCGTTGCCCGCCGCGGGCATGGCCGCGCTGGAACAGGCGGTGCGCCGCGACGGTGCCGGGCTGGTATGGATGCTGGGCGAAACTGGCGCCACCGCCGGCTTTTCCCGCACCCGCCTGGGCGAGCTGCTGCCCGCGGAATTGCCCGACGCAGGGGTCATCGCCCGGGGTTTCCTCGGCCCGGCACTGCGCCTGCGCCGCACCCCGGTGGCCGAGGGCCTGGGCCTGCTCGAACCCCTGGGCACCCCGTGGGAAGAACTGCCCGCCCTGGCCGGTGGTTGTCCCGAGCTCAAGCCCAGACCGGGGGCTGAAGTGCTTGCCACCGACCTCGACGAGCGCCCACTGGTGGTATCCCGGGCCTTCGGCTCGGGGCGCTCGATCCTGCTCGCGGTCGATGACACGTGGCGCTGGCGGCGCAATGCCGGCGACCGTTTCTTGCATCGCTTCCACAGCCAGCTGCTGCGCTTCGCCGCCGCCGGCCATCGCGGCGATGCCCGCGCCTGGCGCATCAGCCTCAGCCCGCGCCGCGCCGCCCCCGGGGAAATGGTGCAGGCCACGCTCGCCCCGGAACGGGCCGAGGAACCCGTGCCTGACTCGGCAAGCCTGCGCCTGGTCGGGCCCCAGGGCCGGGAATTGGTGGTGCCGCTGGTGCGCGAGGGCGGCGGCTTCGCAGCGCGCTTCCCCGCCCCCGCCGCGGGCGCCTGGAGCGTCGCCCCGGCCGCAGGGGTGGATGCTGATCGCGTTGATCCAGCCGAGCTGGCAGTAGCCCCGCCCGCCGACGAACGGCGCGATCCGCGCGCTGACCCTGCTGCCCTTGGGGCCTTTGCCGCGCGCTGCGGCGGCACGGTGCACACCGACCCGGCGGCGCTGGTCGCGGCGCTGCCCGCGGATCTGCAACGCCTCGACACGCGCATCACTACCGCCGGCTTGTGGGACACCGCCTGGCTGCTCGCCCTGGTGACGCTGTTGTTCGCCATCGATTGGGCAGCGCGCCGCTGGTCGCGGCTGCCGTGAAGCTCGGCACCCTCGCCATTCCGCATCCCTTCACCCTCGCCCCGATGGAGGAGCACACCTCCTTTCCCTTCCGCGTGCTGGCGCGGCAGCACGGCGCGAGCCTGGTGGTGGCCGAGCGCCTCGATGCGGCCGATGTGGCCACCCGCGACAAGCGCGCCCTCAAGCTGCTGCACACCGCACCCCACGAGCAGCCCTGCGCGGGGCAGATCAGCGGCGCCGATCCCGCAGTCTGCGCCGAAGCGGCCCGCGTGGTCGAGGAACAGGGCTTCGCCGCCGTCGATCTCAATTTCGAATGCCCCATCCGCCGGCTGCTGGCGCGGGGCGAGGGCGGCGCGCTCATGGCCCAGCCCGAGCTCCTTGCCGCCATTGTCGCGGCGGTGGTGCGCGCGGTGTCGATCCCGGTGACGGTGAAATTGCGTTCGGGTCCCGACGACGCGACCATGACCGCCGCCGACATCGCCCAGCGCGTCGAGCAAGCTGGAGCTGCAGGCATCTCGCTGCATGCGCGCAGCGTGCAGCGCGCCTACGCCGGTGGCGCCGACTGGGCGGTGATCAGCGCAGTGAAGGCCGCGGTGTCGATCCCGCTGCTCGGTGGTGGTGGCATCCGCACTGCGGCCGATGCCGTACGCATGCTGCGCGCAACCGGCTGCGACGGCGTGGCCATCGGCCGCGGCTGCCTGGGCGAGCCATGGATCTTCAAGCAGGCCCGCGCCCTGCACCAAGGCAGCTCGGCCGCCGCGCCCACTCCGGCTGAACGCGGTCGCGCCCTGCTCGCCCTGGCCGAGGCGGAATGGCGCTTCTATGGCCCACACCTGGCCCTGCGCCGCCTGCCCCGGGTCGCCTGCTATTTCGCCAAGAATCTCTCTGATTTCGCTGGTTTCCGCGACGCGGTGCAAAAAGCCAAAGACCTCGCCGGCCTCAAGCAGGTGGTCGCGGGGCATTTCCGCTAAGCCTAAACAACGCAATGAGCCGTAGACTCCAGGCGGGGTTAACAGGATGGGGAGGATGGGAAGGATGGAATTCATTGGGACATTCGACGGCTTCATCCTCCCCATCATCCCCATCCTGTTCCTTTTTTCGAACCCACCCAGCGGGTGAGCGCGGAACATGCTCGATAGCTCTGAATCAACGACTGATGCATGCCACTTGGCCGAGTCCATAGCGTTTTTTAGGCGAAGCAACGATGCCGACCTAGGAGCCTGTCAGAGACAGTGACGGTGCATGACTCAGCGCCGTTTCGAGACATGGCTTCGTCGTCTACACTCGAGCCGCGGTCCGTGGCGCACCTAGCGCCACAACCGGTGCGCAGCCGGGCGGACAACCAGGACCGTACCATTACCGACCGACGTCTCACGGCCATGGTCGCAGGCAGGCACCGGGCCTGGAAACGCATCAGAAACCGGTGCTGGACATGCGGGAAATTGCTGACGGTGTGCAGCCAGCGGCTGCTTAACATGTAGAAAGGGTTGTCCCTCGCCCCTCTCTCGGCAACATACCCCGCCATGCTGCGCACCGTCGTCTCCGCTGTCATCCTCATGACCACCCTCGCCGCCGCCGAGCCGGCCGCACCCAACACACGGCAACTCACCCTGCGTGAGGCGGTGTTTAGCTCCGCTGCCAATGCCGGTGTGCGCCTGAGCGAATTGTCCGAGGTCGCCGCCCGCGCTGGGGTGCGCATTGAGCGCGCCTCTTTACTACCCCAGCTCAACGCGGTGGGCAGTGTCTCGCGCGGAACCAGAGGCGTCTCGTCCGATCCGACCGACCAGCCCGAGGCGGTCGGCCCCTACACCAACTTTGACGGCCGCCTGCACCTGGGCCAGGCCCTGCTCGATCTCTCGGCGTGGTACCGCACCGATGCCGCCAAGCAGAGTTCCCAGGCTGCCATGGCCCAGGGCCAGGTCGCCCTGGAGATTGCCGCCGAGGCCAGCGCCCGGGGGTACGCCGGGCTCTTGCGTCATCGCGCCCTGGTTGAGGTCAAGCGCCGCGACCTCGCCCTGGCCGAGGAACTCGCCAAACTCGCTGAGGCCCAGGTCCAGGCCGGCGTGGCCGAGCCGATCAACGCCACCCGCGCCTTGACCCAGGTGACCATCGCCCGCGGCGACCTGCTGATCGAGGAGAATCTCGTGGCCCAGGCCCAGATCGACCTGGCCCGCGCTCTCGCCCTCGACAGCGGCACCAGCTTTGACGCCAGCTCAGCCTTCGACAGCTCACTGTGCGTTACCGCCGCCCCCACCGATCCGAATCAAGCGATCGGCCTCGCCCTGCGTGACCGGCCCGAACTGCACGCCGCCGCCGCCGCGCGCTTCGCCAACCGTCTCACGTCTGACGCGATCCGCGGCGAACGTGTGGGCAACGCCCAGCTCTTCGCCGATGCCGGCCGTGGCGGCCCCGCGTGGTCGCGTACCGAGACCACCTGGACGATCGGGGTGCAGTACACCGTGCCCATCTTCGACGGCCTGCGTCGCGAGGCGCGCATCGAGGCCCAGGACGTGCAGGTGCGCCAGGACGAGATCAGCATCACCGACCTCAAGGATGCGATCACCGCCGAAGTGCGTTCCGCACTTATCGATCTGGCCAGCAGCCAGAGCCTCCAGGCGGTCGCCCAGGAACGCGTGGCCCTGGCCGAGAAGGAACTGGGCCAGGCCCGCGACCGGTTCCGCGTCGGCGTGGCCTCGAACCTTGACGTGATCGCCGCCCAGCAGGGGCTGAGCCGCGCCAGCGAGCAGTCGGTCAATGCCCTCGCCGGCGCCGCCGGTAGCCGCGCCCGCCTCGCCCGGGCGGTGGGCCAGGCCACGGATCTGCGCTAGACCGACTGCCAGGGGCGCAGCCCACAGGCTGTGTCAGCCCGTGGACGTGCACCGTCAACACGTAGGTCATACGCACTTCATCATTCCCGCCTGACCACGGCGCGAAGATGGTGCCGCCATGTCCACAGCCGCCCTGTACCATGCCGCCACCAAGTACCATCCCGAGACCATCGGCGGGCACCCAGGCATGGACTGGGCGACGCAGCCGCCGCTGATGAAGGATTACGACACGCCCAATCCCGTCGAGTTGGCCCCGTTCCTTCCGTTCAATCCCAACCCCTTCACCCGCGCCCCACGGGCGGCCTGCGCCGATGATGCCGCCTGTTCAGGCCTCAGCCTGGGGGCCTTGGCCCGGCTGGTGTACTTCACCTATGGGGTGACTGGGGCCATTGCCGGGGCGGACCAACCGGTATACCTGCGCGCCGCACCCTCAGCCGGCGGGCTGTATCCGGCCGAACTGTACGTGGTGGTGCGCGACCATCCCGAGCTCGCGCCCGGGGCCTATGGCTACCTGCCCACGCGCCATGCCCTGGCCCCGCTGTGGGAGGGCTCCGCGGTAGCGACAGCGGTGGTCGAGGCCTGCTATGGCAATGCCGCGGTCGCGGCAGCGCCGTTGCTGCTGGTGATATCCGGCGTGTTCGCGCGCAGCCAATGGCGCTACCAGGAACGCGCCTACCGCCGGGTGCTGCTCGATAGTGGGCATGTGCTGGGCAATGTTGCCCTTGCTGCGCCTGCCTTCGGCCTGCGCGCCCATATCACGTCAGCGTTCTGCGACGACCGGCTGAACCTCGCACTGCGCCTCGATCCCGCTGCCGAGGGCGCCCTGGCGGTGGTCGCGATCAACCTGCCAGGCCCGGTCGAGCGCCCGAGCTGGAGCGCCTTGCCCTCGCCCATCGGCCCCGGTGACGGCGATACCTGGGCAGCGCTGCATGCCGCCAGCCGCTGCCCCGCCGAGCGCCCGCGGGCGGCGCTGCGCGGCGACGACCTCGCCGAAACCCTGCACACGCGCCACGGCTGGACCCAGGGGCCGAACCTGGCCGACGAAGTCACCGGCTCGGCCCTCGCCGGCGAAGTATTGGGAGGCATCCTGCACCGGCGCAGCACCCGGCGTTTTTCAGGCGCCAGCCTGACCCGGGCGGTGCTCGGCCGCATCCTCGCCGCCGCACACCAACCGGAACC
>JBILDK010000177.1:0-5990 GCA_044352625.1 Planctomycetota bacterium | reverse complement strand
TCCCGCGACATCTGCCATCACGTCCGATTCAGCGTCACCGGTCAGAGCCGGATGCCATTCCGAATCAGCGCCCGCGCTCAGCGACGACCGGACGACCGGACGACCGGACGACCGGACGTTCCCCATTCACTCGTCCGTCCCCGCCAGCACCGGATCCTCGGTCCAGGCGCCGTCATCATCGTTGTCGCTGCCCAGGCCGCGGCCGCGGTGGTGGCCCTGGTGGCGGCCGCCGCCGGTCTTGCCGCGAAAGCTGAACACGTCGCGCTTGTCCGGACCGCCGACGGTGCCGCCGACCGGCTGACGCAGGGCGGCGCGGGCCTCGTGCCATACCGCCTGGATCTCGGCCAGTTCAGGCAGGTCGCGGAAGGCGAGCAGGTGCACGCGCCAGGTGGGATCGAACCAGGGCGATTCGACGAAGCGCCGGACGCGCTTGTGCAGGTGCGGATAGAACAGCAGATAGAGCTGGCCGCGCAGCATCTCGACCACGCTGTTGATCATGCGCTTGGGCAGGTCCATGCGCAGCCCGAGGCCGCGGACCTCCTCGGTGATGCGGGCGCTGACCCGGTGGTACTGGTCTTTTGACGGATCGATCTCGCCGAGCAGCGGCACGAACAATCCGGTGGCCAGGACCTCGATCGGATAGTGGATGTCCTCCGCGGCATCGGCATCGACTGCGCGCAGGAAGTCGCATACCTGGGCATAGCCCTCATCGCCGATGGCGTCGAGCCATTCCGGATAAAGGACGCCGAGCAGGCCGTGGTCGGCCATGAGCCGGAAGCCGGCCTCGCGGTTGACCTGGCCGAGGATGCGGAAGACCTCCTCGGTGACGCGGAAGCGGCTGGCCTTGAGGATCTCGGGGGCGCGCTCGCCGAGGGCCTTGAGCGTCGCCGGCTCGATGGTGAACCCGAAGCGCGCCGCAAACTTGATCGCGCGCAGCATGCGCACCGGGTCCTCGGCGAAGCGCAGCATGGGATCGCCGATGGCGCGCACCCGGCGCGCGGCAAGGTCCTCGATGCCGCCGGTATGGTCGATCACCACGAAGTCGCGGATGTCGTAAAACAGGGCATTGATGGTGAAGTCGCGGCGAAACGAGTCACTTTCGAGGTCGCCCCACATATTGTCATCATCGATGTACTGGTCGTCGGGATCGTCCTTGGGCTCGACGCCGCTGCGTAATGTGGCGACTTCGATGTTCTTGGGTCCGAAGAACACATGCACGATCTTGAACCGCCGGCCGACCGTACGGCTGTTGCGGAACAGCCGGCGCAGGTCGCTGGGCCGAGCATCGGTGGCGATGTCGAAGTCCTTGGGCCGACGCTCCATCAGCAGGTCGCGCACGGCGCCGCCAACAAGGTAGGACTCGTAACCTGCGTCCTTGAGCTTGTACAGGACATGCAGGGTGTCCTTGTCCAGGTCCTTGCGCGAGATGGGGTGGTCTTGACGGGCGATATACCGGGGTTCGGTCATGGTTATGGTCTTGTCGGCTCCGGATGGCCTGCCGTGCCAGGGGGCACGGGTGGCTGATCCGGGTCAGTGGTCGCGGGAGACGATGAAGGCGGCAAGCTCGGCGAGGCGGTCACGGGCCTGGCCAGGCGGCAGCCCGGCGAGGGCCGCGGTGGCTACGGAAACATGGTGGCGGGCGGTGGCAAGTGCGGAGGCAACGGCCCCGCTGGCGGTGATCTCGGCGCGCACCGCCAGGACGCGCTCGGGAGTGGTGGCAGCGAGCAAATGGGCGGCCTTGGCCGGGGCTTCACCCTGGGCCAGCCAGCGGATCACCGGCAGCGTCATGCGCCCGCGCTCGATGTCGGTGGCCAAGGTCTTGCCGACCTTCGCCGCATCACCGGCGACATCAAGGCAGTCGTCCGCAATCTGAAAGGCCATGCCGCAGGAGCGACCAAAGGCAGCTGCAGCGGCGCGCTGGGCATCGTTGGCCCCAGTGGCGCCGAAGACCCCGGCCAGCTCGGTGAGGCACGCGGTCTTGGCGTAGATGATGCGGTCGTACTCGGCTTCGGTCACCGAGGCGTCGCGCGCCGCCATCTGCTGATGCAATTCGCCGGCACAAATCACGTTGGTGACCCGGGTCAGCCGGCGCATCAGCTCAGGGTCGTCGAGCGCGGCGACGATAGCGAAGGCGTGGGTATAAAAGTAGTCGCCGAGCAGCACTGCCGTGGTGTTGCCGAAACGGACATGGGCGCTGGGGGCCCCGCGCCGCTGGTCACTGTCATCGATCAGATCATCGTGGATCAGGGTCGCCGTGTGGATCATCTCCAACGCCGCCCCCAGGGTGTGGTGGGCGGCGCCCACCTGGCCGAGCGTTTCGGCAACCAGCAGAACCAGGGCCGGACGCAGCAGCTTGCCATGGAAGGGCCCAAGGTCTGCGATCAGATGCTCGACGCGCAGCTCCTCGCTGACCAGGGCCGCGGCCATGCATCGTTCAACTGCCGCGAAATGGGGGCCCAATCCGGCGAAGGCAGCGATCATTCGTCCTCGCCGCCGTCATCGGCGGCGACGGGCGGCGCGCGGCGCACCTTGGGGTTCAGGCCGCGCACAGCCTCTTGCAGGATCTTGCCCAGGCCGTCGATCGACACCGGCTTGCGCACGCAGGCGACGATCTGGGGGTTGATCCGGCCCATCTCCTCGACCCGGTCAAAGGGCTCATACGCGCTGACCACCACCACCTTGGCATCCGCCAATTCGGGGCGGCGCAGCAGTTCCTGCAGGACCGCGAAGCCGTCCATCCCAGGCATCATGATGTCGAGCAGCATCAGATCGGGCTGGAGGGTGCCGACCGCAATGCAGGTATCGACACCGTTGATCGCTTCGTGGATGGCGGCCTCGGGCAGGCTGCGTTCGACCACCCGGCGCAGCAGCAGCAGCACATCGGGGTGATCGTCCGCCACCAGCACGTTGAGGCGATTGGCGGTGGCCTCGCGCTTGGTGCCGGCGGTGACCACGTCGGGCATGCCGAAGGATCGGCAGAAATCCGCCAAATCCTCGGGTTTCACCCGGAAGTGGCCCGAGGGCAGACTGTAGGCCTTGAGGTGGTTGCCGATGATCCAGCGGTAAACCGTGGTACGGCTGACGTTGCAGCGTTTGGCAACCTTGCCGAGGCTATAATGATCGTCGTTCGATGGCATGACGTTCCGGAGTGGGAGAGCTTGTACGGCCGGACGCTGGCGCAAGCCCGGTGCCGCGGGCAAGGTTGCGGGGTGGTGCAGCCGTCGTCCGTCCGTATCCTGCTCCTCCCATGCGCGTCTTGGTGGTCCGTCTCGGTGCCTTCGGGGATATCGTGCACACCCTGCCCCTCGCTGCGGATCTTCGGGCCGCAGGCTGGGAGGTCGAATGGGTGTGCGAAGACCGCTGGGCCTGCCTGGTCGAGGGCGCCGCATCCCGCATCCACCGCCTGCCCCGGCGGTTGCTGCGCGACCGCACGCTGCCGTGGTGCGAGCGTCTCAGCCAGCTCACCGGCTTTGTACGCGACCTGCGCTGCGGACATGAGGTGGTGATCGACGCCCAGGGGCTGGCCAAGAGCGCCCTGGTGGCCATCGCCGCCGGGGCCCAACGGGTCATCGGCCATGGCCAGGGCCGCTCCCGCGAGGGCGCGTGGCTCGCTGCCCACACCACCGTGAATCCGGTCCACGTCCATGTCATCGATCAGCAACGCCGTCTGGCCATGCCCCTGACTGGACGCGAACCCCAGGGCCCGTGGCGCTTCCCATTGCCGGCGTGGCGTGAGGAACGCACCTGGGCCGCCGCCTGGCTGGCCGAGCACGGAGTGGAGCACCCCTGGGTGCTCAATGTCGGCGCCGGCTGGCCGACCAAGGTGTGGCCCGCCGAGCGCCAAGCCGCCTGCGTGGCGCGGCTGCGCGAGCGCGGCGAGGCGGTGGTACTGGCCTGGGGCAATCCGGGCGAACGCGCCGCCGCCGCCGCGGTGGCCGCGCAGGTATCGGGAGCGCGGGTGGCCCCGGACACCTCCATCCCGCAACTCGCCGGGCTGCTCGCCAATGCCCGGGTGGTGATCAGCGGCGACACCGGACCGCTGCATCTGGCCCACGCCCTGGGCACTCCCTGCGTCGGTCTGTTCGGCCCGGTCCCGGCCGAGCGCAACGGCCCGCGCGGACCCCATGGCCGCACCTTGCAGGCCCCGGGCGCCGCCTGGGAACGCCACGACGTGTCGCGGGTCGACATGGGCGCGATCAATGTCGATCAGGTGCTGGCCGCGGCCGCGGCTGCTATTTCCGGAGCTTGATCGCGCTCCGCCGAGCGCTTACTCGATGACATGTGGCAGGCCGAGACATGTGATGGGGTGCAGATAGTGACGTGGAGGCCCGCCACCAGCGGTGCTGAGGTGCGCTGGGATGAGCTGAGCGCCGCGCTGCCCTCGCGGGCGGCAGCCGCGGTGGTGGACATTTCTGCCATCCGCCTGATCACCTCGGAATCCCTGGCCGCCATCGTCGGTGCGGTGCGCCGGGTGCAGCTGGTTGGCGGCCGGGTGGCGTTCGCCCGGCCCACGCCGTTGGTGGGACAGATCGTGCGCTCGATGCGCCTCGACCGCATGGTACCGCTCTACGACACGGTCGAAGCGGCTGTCGCCACCCTGCGCTGAATCATGGAGCCGGTCCTGCAACGTTCCGGCCGGGCCTGGGATCCGTGGGTGCTGCGCCTCACCCTGACGGCCCTCGCCCTGGGCCTGCTCGTGGCCGGGGGCCTGCTCGTGCAGCCACGCGGTGTTCCGCCCGCGGTCCTGCTCGATGGCCCGGCCGGGCACGGTGCCTACCTGCGCAGCGCCGAACGCCTGATCGCCGGGGCCCAGCAACGCATCCGCCTGACGTTATTCGTGGCCCGACTCGACGATGACGGCCCGGTGCTGCTGCTCTGCCAGGCCCTGGCCGCGGCCGCCGCCCGAGGCGTGGAGGTGCGGGTGATGCTCGATGCCGGAAAGGACCGCCTGACCGGCGAGGACGACCGCAATCGCGCCGCCGTCGCGTGGTTCACGGCCCGTGGCGTGCGCGTCGACCGCGACGAACCCGACGTCACCAGCCACGGCAAGGTGCTGGTGGTGGATGGTCGCCAGGTGCTCATGGGCAGCCACAACTGGACCCGCTCGGCCCTGACGCTCAACCGCGAGGCCACCGTGCAGCTCGACGATCCGGTGCTGGCAGCGCAGGTCGAAAGCTGGTTGGATCGGTGATGGACCCGCTCGCCCATCGCCAGGTTCCCCCTTGGCCGCGCCCATTCCCGCATCCAATGCGTTTGTGAATCGCCTCCACGCCTATCTCGCCGTGCCCCTGCCGGGCCTTGGCCTCCTCGCGGGGAGACGCTGGTGGGGGGCGCTGCTGCTCGCCCCAGCCGCGGCGGGACTCGCGCTGGCCGCCCTGCCCGAGGTCGCCCTGCCCTGGCGCCTCGCGGGCGTGGTTGCCTGGGCGGGCGCTGCTGCACTCGCCACCACCTGCCACTGGCAGCTCGCGCGGCGCGCCCAACCCGATCCGGCGCGGATCAAAACCCTGGCCCGGCGCACCGCGGCAGACTGGGTGGCTGGACGCGATCCGTCACCGGCCTTGACCGCGCTGCTCAAGGCCGCCCCAGACGAGGCCGGAGCCTGGGACCTTGCGGCACGCATTGCCGAAGAACGCGGCCAAACGCACCTGCTCGCCCGGGCCCGGCGGCGCTTGGCCCTCATCGCCGCCCGCTGACGCACCGCCCGGTCGGACACGGATGCCCCCTTGGGCCTGGTGACAGAGTTCGCTAGGGTGTGCCCATGAGCAAGGTGCGAATCACCAACGGCCCCATGCGTGGGCGCGAGAAGTCGGTCCATGAGCGGCCACTGACCATCGGCCGCGATGCCGAGGCCGGCATCCAGATCCTCGACCGTAGCGCCAGCCGCTTTCACTGCGAGATCTTCCCGGTCGGCGGCATGTGGTTCGTCAAGGACCTGGACAGCAAGAACGGCACCTACGTCAACGACGAGAAGCTCGAGGACGAGGAGCTGC
>JBILDK010000175.1:0-6053 GCA_044352625.1 Planctomycetota bacterium | reverse complement strand
GGCGATGAGCAGCAGGGTGGTGGCGGCAAGCACGCCGACACGGGCGGCAGCGGCCACCGCATCGACCGCGAACAGCGGACCGGCCGAACCGATGGCGCCGTTGAGCCACTGACCGGCGGCAAGGCCGCAGGCAAGCAGGGCGAACAGGGCGCAGGTCCAGGCGACGGTGCGCTTGTCGCGCACCAGGACATCGACCGCGATGGCCACGATGGTGCCGACGGACAGCACCAGTTCGGGCAGGAGGACGGCGAGGGCGCTCATCGGGCACTGATCCAGGCGAGGTGGGCGGCCAGCAGTTCGCAACCCGGGCCGACCACGCGGGTGACCAGGGACGGATACACGCCGATGGCCAGGGTCAGCACGGCGCAGGGCGCGAGCGCGGACCACTCGCGCACCGTGAGGTCGGGCAGGCTGCGGTGCTCCTCGCTGACCGGGCCGGTGAACATGCGCTGGTAGGCCCAGAGCAGGTACGCGGCCGAAAGGATCACGCTACCGGCGGCGAGGATGCCGAACCAGCGGAAGGCGTCAGCGCCATGCCCGGCCCAGGTGCCGGCATTGGACTGCACCGCGCCGAGGATGGTCATGACCTCGCCCACGAAGCCGGCGAGACCGGGCAGCCCGGCGGCGGCGAGGGCCGCGAACAGGAACAGCCCGGCGTAGCGCGGCATGGGCGTGGCGAGTCCGCCGAAGCCGTCCACGCGGCGGTGATGCACGCGGTCGTAGATCACGCCCACGAGCAGGAACAGCATGGCCGAGCCGAGGCCGTGGGTGACCGCCTGCACCGCCGAGCCGGTGATCGCCAGGGGTGTGGCCGCGACCACGCCCAGCAGGCAGAAGCCCATGTGGCTGACCGAGGCGTAGGCCACCAGGCGCTTGAGGTCGCGCTGCATCAGCGCGATCCACGCCCCGGCAAGGATGTTGACCAGGGCGAGCACGCCCAGCACCCAGCCCCACTCCATCGCCACCGTGGGGAAGATCGGCCAGGCGATGCGCAAAAAGCCGAACACGCCGAGCTTGAGCAGGATGCCGGCGAGGATCACCGAGATCGCAGTCGGCGCCTGCACGTGGGCGTGGGGCAGCCAGGTGTGCAGCGGGACGATCGGCACCTTGATGGCGAAGGCGAGGAACAGGAAGGCGAAGCCCATCACCGCCAGCGGCGCGCCGAGCAGGCTGACTTTCGTCCAGTGCTCCCACAGCAGGGCGTGGTGCAGCATGTCGAAGGAGCGCGGTACGGTGACCTGCTGCGTGCTGATCAGGATCGTCTCACCGTGATCAGAGACCGGCACCTGGACGGTATCCACAC
This sequence comes from Planctomycetota bacterium, assembly GCA_044352625.1. GTDB lineage: Bacteria > Planctomycetota > UBA11346 > UBA11346 > UBA11346 > JAKLKR01. The sequence goes on along the minus strand of JBILDK010000175.1, from coordinate 4,750 downwards.
GCAGGCCGTGCAACCGGCCGTCGATACCCTGGGCCGCCACCACCGCCGGATCGACGCGCACCGTCAGGCCCGCGGCCGGGGTGCGGAAATACAGCGCCAGCATCACCACCAGCATGAGCACGCTGCCGGCCATGGTGATCAGGAAGAACTTGGTCGCCGCATAGCGCCGCTGCTCGCCACCCCAGGCGGCGATGAGCAGGAACATCGGGATGAGCATCACTTCCCAGCAGATGTAGAAGCACACCCAGTCGGTGGTGATGAACACGCCATTGGCCCCGGCCATGAGCAGCAGCAACAGGCTGTGATAGGCGCGGACGCGGCTGGTGATGGTGGCGCTGCTGATCCAGGCGACCACGCCGATCAGCCCCGACAGCGCGAGCAGCGCCGCCGCCAAGCCATCGACGCCGACGCGCAGCGCGATGCCCCAGTCCGGGAACCACGGCCAGTTCGCCACATGGCGCATGGCGGCGGTGGGCTGGGCGAAGAAACCGACCGCGACGGCGAGGGCTGCCACGGCAGCGACGAGCAGGGCGAGGCCGGCGAGCACGCGGGCAGCACGCGCGGGCAGCAGCCACAGCAGCAGCGCACCGGCGAGCGGCACGATGACCGTGAGCAGGGGCAACCAGGGAGACGCACTGTTCATGACACCACCAGCAGGGCTGCGCCCACCACCAGGACCGTGACCAGGGTGGCCACGCCGACATAGGTGCCGATGCGGCCGTTCTGGATCGCATTGCCGGCGCTGCCGATCCAGGCGATGAAGCGGCCGAGGTTGTCGATGCCGCCATCGAGGCTGGGCTGTTCCGGCTCCTTGGCCTTGGGCGCGCAGCCATCGAGGCGGGCGAGGCGATCGGCGGTGCCAAGGTCGGCCTCGGCCATGGCTTGGCCCACACCCTGACCGATCCCACGCACGAACACCGCATGATAGAGGTATTCCAGGCCCCACAGGCGGCTGGTGGCGGACCACAGCCAGGACAGGGGCGGCAACGCGCGCAGACGCTCGGCAAGATTCCAGCCGCGGGCCGGCGCAACCCACCACACCAGGGCGGCGAGGGCGATGCCCGCCACCGCCAGGCCGGTGGCCAGGACCATGACCACGCCGTGGGCGTGATGGATCAGTTCGACCTCGGTATCGAGCGCCCCATCGGCAGCGAGCAGACCAGCCGGCGTCGGCGCCAGCAATCCGTCAAGCCAGCCGTGGGCGGTCATCGGTTTGAACGTGCCGGTCCACAACGGTTGCAGGCAGAACGGTGCGAGCAGGCACAGCACCACGCTGGCGCGCAGCCACGGATCGTGGGCGTGGCCGGTGACGTGGTGATCACGTTCCGGTCCAGTGAACAGGCGGAACCACAGCCGGCTCATGTAATAGCAGGTCAGCCCGGCAGTGGCGAGGCCGAGGATCACCGGCACCCAGGCCACGCCGCCGCGCCCGTGGGCCGCGACCCAGGCGGCGGTGAGCACCGCATCCTTGGAGTAGAACGCGCTGAAGAACGGTAGACCGCAGATCGCCAGCACGCCCACGCCCATGACCGCAGCGGTGATCGGCATGTGCCGGCCGAGTCCGCCGATCCTGCCCAGATCCTGATGGTTGGCGCAGGCGTGGATCACCGCCGCCGCACACAGGAAGAGCATGCATTTGAACAGGGCGTGGGTGAACAGGTGGGCGATGCCCGCATCAAATCCGCCAGCCGCCGCGCCCGCGCCCAGACCGAGCATCATCAATCCAAGCTGGCTGATGGTGGAATAAGCCAGCACGCCCTTCAAGTCCCACTGGGTGCAGGCCATGGTGGCGGCGAGGAAGGTGGTGATGCCACCAACCCAGGTGACCACCACCAGCGCATCCGGCGAGAGCATGGGATACACGCGGGCCGTCAGGAACACGCCCGCCGCCACCATGGTCGCAGCGTGGATGATCGACGACGCGGTGGTGGGGCCCTGCATCGCATCCGGCAGCCAGGTGTGCAGCGGAAACTGGGCACTCTTGCCCATGGCGCCAACGAAGATGCAGATGCCGGTGAGCGTCAGCAAATCGATGCCGGTGAGCCCGGCAAAGGTGGCCTGGTCGAAGGCACCCCCCTGCACCGCGGCGAACACCGTGGCCCAGGACAGCAGGTGGCCGGCATCGGCGCCGGTGACCGCGCACCAGTTCGCCACCACCCAGGCGGTCAGCGCGATCCCCACCAGAAAACCCAGGTCGCCAACGCGGTTCATCACGAAAGCCTTGAGCTGGGCATGGCCCGGCGAGAGCACGCGCTCGATGATGCCAGTGGCGTGGGGCGACTTCATGCTCTGATAAAAGGCATCGGCCGAGGCCGCCGGCTTGTCATGCCAGTAGCCGATGAGCAGGTACGAGCCGAGGCCCACCAGTTCCCAACCGATGAAGGTCAGCAGCAGATTGTCGCTGACCACGATCAGCAGCATGGCGAAGCAGAAGAAGCAGAACTGCCAGTAGAACCGCGGATGGAAACGGTCCTCGTGCAGGTACCAGGTGGTGAACACCAGCACCGCGGTGGCGAGGCCGGTGACGATCACCAGCATCAACGCGCCGAGCGCATCGAGGTGCAGGCCGAGGCCCAGGCCAAAGGCCGGCATGCCCGCGCCCGCAGCGACCGACAGCCAGGGGAGGACCGGGGAATGCCACGCCCCCAGGGCGTTCTTGAGCGACCCCGCGCACAGCGCCACCGACCCGGCACAGGTCAGCGCCATGGTCAGCACCGCCAGCCACGGTCCGACGACAGACAGGCGGCGGCCTCCCGCCAGCAGCAGCGCAGCGGTGGCCAGGGGCGCGAGCAGGATGAACAACGGCAGCCACAGAGGAAGGTCGCTCATGATCAGCCGCGCAGCTCCGTGGTCGCTTCCAGGTCCACGTCTTTGTAGGTGCGATACACCGCATACACGAGGGCGAGGGCCACCGCCGCCTCGGCGGCGGCCAGGGCGATGATGAACAATCCAGCAATCTGGCCGTCACCGTGGCCGGCGACGCGGAAGCGGTCGAAGGCGACAAAATTCAGCGCCGCGCCATTGAGCATCAGCTCGACGCCCATGAGGAAGCCCACCGCGTTGCGTCGGGTAGTGCAGGCGAGCACGCCCAGGGCGAACAGCGCAGCGGCGGTGATGAGGTAGCCGGCGAGATGCTCGGGGCCGGCGAGGAACCAGTTCATGAACGGCCCTCCTGCTCTTTGCGCACCAGTACCACCGCGCCCACCAGCACCAGGGTCAGCAGCACCGCGATGAGCAGGAACGCACTGACATAGGTGCCGAGCAGCAGGTCGCCCAGGGCGCCGGTCTGCTGCGGATAGGCTCCGGGGGCGCTGCGTACCGCACTCACGGCGCCGCTATGCAGCGTGGCCCAGGCCAGCCGGCCCATGACCGCCAGCACCAGGGCGGCGGTGGGCAGGCCCAGGATCCAGGCCCAGCGCGGGGCCTTGGGCCCGGTGCCGAGGATGTCCTTGCTGAACATCACGCCGAACACGGTGAGCACCAGCACGCCACCCACATAGACCACCACCTGGATGGCGGCGAGGTATTCCGCCTGCAGGAACAGGTACAGGGCCGCCACGCCGAGCAGCGACGCGCCGAGGGCAAATGCCGCATGCACCAGGTTGCGTGCGAACACGCACACCGCGCCGCCGGCCACCGCCAGCAGGCACGCGGTCCAGAACAGTCCGGACGCGATCATGGCGTGGCTCCAGGCGCTGGCGCCGCGGCGTCCTTCGCCGCTTTGTCTGCCGCTTCCTTGGCGGCCTTGTCAGCTGCTGCTTTGGCCGCAGCCGCCTTTGCCGCCTCGGCCTTGGCCTTGAGCATGGCCTCGCGCTCGGCGTCGACGCGGGCTTTTTCCTCCGGCGGATAATAGCCGACGCCGAACTTGGCGATCAGCGCGTTGCCCTCGGCGGCCTCGATCCCGGCCATGAACTGGCGGTCCTCGGCGGAGAGCTGGTCGCGGGGAGTGCCGCTCACGCGGTTGAGCCGTTCCATATCCGCGCTTTCCAGGCGCAGGTCGAGCTGGTCCGGGCGCTGCACAAACAGGAACCGTTCACCGCGCTTGTTCACCGTGTTCAGGGGATCGAGTTCGAAGCCCCCCTCCATGGTCAGACAGTCGGTGGGACAGGCGCGGGTGCAGAGGCCGCAATAGATGCACTTGGTCAGGTCGATGTCGAAGCGCGACGGGCGCAGCTTGTTCTCGGCGGTGCGTTCGCCGTCGATCACGAAGCAGTCCACCGGACAGGCCTTGGCACACAGGCTGCACGTGATGCACGCGTCCACGTTGTTGAACAGGTGGCCGCGGAAGGCGGCCGGGATCGTGGGCTGCTGCGCCGGGTATTCGAGGGTCATGGCCCCTGCCGGCTTGCCGCTCCAGTTCTCAATGGCGAATTGGGCGGTGGTCTTCATGCCCACGGCGGTTGATTCGACGCCCTCGGCAATCTCGCGCACCCAGGTGAGCAGGCCAGCCATGTCAGGTCTCCGCCAGGGTGGTAAGTCGGGCGAGGTCGGCGTGGGGTGCCGGGGCAGCAGCGCGGGCGGCGCGGACCAGCAACCAGGCTGCGCCGCCAACCACGGCCCAACCGATGGCAACGGCCACCAAGCCGGGCTGGGCGCTGATCGCCGAGGCGTGGACGCCGTGGACCACGATGCCGGTGGAACTGAACAGCATGGTGAGGGCCAAGCCGAACAGTCCAAGCAGCGCCAGAGGCACCAACTTGAGCCACGCCAGACGCATCACCTGATCGATGCGGAAGCGAGGCAGGGTCCA
>JBILDK010000174.1:0-6064 GCA_044352625.1 Planctomycetota bacterium | reverse complement strand
CGTGTACCTGCCCCTCTCACTTGGCGGCGGTGGTGAAACGGTGACCACTCTTCTTAGCCACCCGCACCATACCGTCAGCAGTACGCTCATGACGGACGCGGGCGGGCTTGCTGGTGGTCGGATCGAGCAGGGCCAACTTGGCCACGTGGATCGGACGCAGACGCTTGATGCGCCCACCCTCGACCCCGGCTTGGGGATTGGGCTTAACGTGACGGGTCTCGTAGACACCGGCTTCGCCATCGACAATGGCGCGCTGGTCACGCGGGAACACCTTGATCACCGTACCGGTCTTACCCTTGGTGCTGCCACTAAGCACGACGACCTTGTCGCCGGCACGGACATGGATCTTGGGCGCCCGGATGGGCTGGGGCTTTTTAACCTTGCTGGGCATGACGCTCTCCGGTCCTCAGACCACTTCAGGGGCGAGGGACACGATCTTCATAAAGTTGCGGCCGCGCAGCTCGCGGGCGACAGGCCCGAAGATGCGGGTGCCGACAGGATTCATGTCCTTGTCAATCAGCACCACGGCATTGTTATCGAAACGAACATAGCTGCCGTCATCACGACGGATGGCGAAGGCGGTACGCACGATCACCGCTTTGGTGACAGTCTTCGGCTTCACATCGCTCGTGGGAATGGCCTTCTTGATGGCTACCACGATGACGTCACCTACCGAGGCGTAGCGGCGCTTACTGCCACCAAGCACCTTGATGCACATCGCCTTTTTGGCGCCGCTGTTGTCGGCTACATCGAGCCACGTCTGCATCTGGATCATGATCGGTTCCTTGGTGCTCGTTGGCTCAGACAGCGCGCTCAAGCACCTTCATCAGGCGCCAGCGTTTGGTCTTGGAGAGGGGACGGGTCTCGACGATGAGCACCTTGTCGCCAGTCTTGGCTTCATTCTTCTCGTCGTGGACGTGGAACTTCTGGGTCGACTTCACGTATTTGCCATAGAGAGGATGCTTGCGCAGCTCGGTCACGGCGACCACGCGGGTCTTGGCCATTTTGTCGGACTTGACGACGCCGATAACGCGCTTGCGGTCGCCGCGGAGGTCCTGGTCCTGGGTGGTGGTCTCAGTCATGTTCAGGCCTTCTTCGCGGCTACGGCAGCAGCCTTCTCGGTGATCAGCGTCTCGAGCCGGGCGATCTGGCGACGGGCAACCCGATACTTGATGCCGATCGTCTTGCCTTCGGTGCTTGCGGAAAAGCGAGACTTGAGCAGCTCGCCGCGCAGGGTCTTGGCCTCGGCGGCCATGTCTTCTGCGCTCTTGGCACGCAGGTCGGTCTTAGCGGACTTCTTCATGGCGGGATCTCAGACGTTGGCAGTGCGCTTGATCATGCGCGTACGCAGGGGCAGCTTGAAGGCTTGGCGTCGGAACGCCTCACGCGCCATGTCCTCGGTGACGCCACCAAGTTCATAGATGATATGGCCGGCTTCGACCTGGCAGCACCAGTAGTCGACTTCGCCTTTGCCTGAACCCATGCGGGTCTCGGCAGCGTGCTTACCGACCGGGGTGTGCGGAAATACCCGGGCCCACATCTTGCCGGCGCGACCGAGATAGTGGCTAGCGGTGACACGGGCGGCCTCAAGAGAACGGGCAGGAATCTTGCCGTTTTCCAGAACCTGGATGCCATAGTCGCCAAAAGCGACGGTGTTGCCGCTGGTGGCCTGATGATTGAGGTCATTACCGCGGGTGTGCTGCTTGCGGTACTTGACGCGGGCGGGAAGCAAAGGCACGAATCAGCCCTCCTTGTTCAGCTCGGCGTATTCGCCGTGGTTGATCCATACGCGACAGCCAATGATACCAGCGGCGGTGTGCGACGTGGCGTAGCCGTAGTCAATGCGCATGGCCAGGGTATTGAGTGGAACCGAACCAGCCTTGTCGTGCTCAACACGGGCGATCTCGGCGCCGCCGAGACGGCCACTGACCTTTATTTGGATGCCCTTGGCACCTTCGCGCATGGCGTTCTCGATGGCACGCTTGATAGCGCGACGGAAGGAACCACGGCGCTCAAGCTGCTCGGCAACATTCTCAGCCACCAGCTGAGCCACCACGTCGGGCTTGCGCACTTCCTGAATGTTGACCTTGACCGCGGTGCTGGCGAGGGTCTCGAGGTGCTTGGTCAGCGCCTCGATCTCGGCGCCGCGCTTACCAATGATCACGCCAGGACGGCCGGCGTGGATGGTGATGGTGGTACGGTCAGCCTTGCGCTCGATGTGGATTTTTTCCACCGCGGCGGACATGAACCGGCCCTTGAGGTAGGTGCGGATCTTGTAGTCCTGGACGACCAGGCCTGCGTACTTGGGGCCCTTGGCAAACCACACCGCACGATGCGGCTCGGTGATACCGACGCGGAAACCAAGGGGATTGATCTTATGACCCATGTTCGTGTATCCTTACGCCTTGACGGTCGCGACCGCGACGCGGATGTGCGAGCACTTCTTGACGCGGCTGGCGGCACGACCCTTGGGGGCCGGACGAAAACGCTTGATGACGATACCCTTGTCAACCCGGGCCTCGACCACAGTCAGATCCATGGGGTCGATACCGGCGAGATTGGCCGCATTGGCAACCGCGCTCTCAAGGGTCTTCTTGAGCATCACCGAGCCGCGACGCGGCTGGAAGGTGAGGAGGTTGAGAGCATCTTCAACCCGCTTACCGCGGATCAGATCAGCCGAGAGACGGATCTTCGTCGGCGAGATGCGCGCATTGCGCGTGGTGGCGACGTATTCCATTACTTCGACTCCTCCTTCTTGGTGCCGCCATGGCCGGTGAACCGGCGGGTCACCGCGAACTCACCCAGCTTGTGACCAACCATGTTGTCGGTGATCTGCACCTGGATGAACGACTTGCCGTTGTGCACCGAGAAGGTGTGGCCGATGAAATCGGGCACCACGGTGCAGGCGCGGGACCACGTTTTGATCGGGGTCTTGAGACCGGCCTGCTTCTGCTTCTCGACCTTTTCGAGGACCTTGATGTCGACGTACGGGCCTTTGCGGGAACTGCGGGACATGGCTACCTCACTCCGCGTTCATCGTACGGCCGTCGCGACGGCGGATGATGAAGACATTGTTGCGATTCTTTTTGGAACGGGTCCTCTTGCCATCAACCACAGCCCACGGCGAGCAGTGCTGGCGACCGCCGTTGGTGTGGCCTTCACCACCACCCAGCGGGTGAGCAATCGGATTCATGGCGTTGCCGCGGACCGTCGGGCGCACGCCCAGCCAGCGATTACGTCCAGCCTTGCCGAGGAAGCGCAGATTCGATTCGAGATTGCCAACCACGCCGATGGTGGCACGGCACTCAGCCAGAACCTTGCGCAACTCGCCAGAAGGCAGAGAGATGATCGCATAGTCGCCATCAATCGCCATCAGCCGGGCGTGGGTGCCAGCCGAGCGGGCCAGCTGCCCGCCGCGACCTGGCTGCAACTCGATGTTATGAACTTCGAGACCCTGAGGGATATGCTTCAGCTTCAGACAGTTGCCGACACTGGGCTCGCCCACGGCGCTGTAGCTCTGGACTTTGGATCCCACCACCAAGCCATCGGCAGCGAGGATGTAGCCTTTGCTGCCATTGCTGTAGGTCAGCAAGGCGATGCGACAGGTGCGGTTCGGATCGTATTCAATCGCCGCGACAGTGGCAGCGAGGTCAAGCGAGTCACGCTTGAAGTCAACCAGACGGTACTGACGGGCATGTTGGCCGCCCTTGTGCCGCACGGTGATCTTGCCGCGGTGATTGCGGCCAGCATGGTACTTCTTGCGGACGATCAGCGACTTTTCGGGATCGGTCTTGGTGACCTCAGCGAAATCGGGAATCGTGGCATGGCGGGAACCCGCAGAAGCGGGGCCGAGGTGACGGAAGGCCATATCAGGCTCCCTCGATCTTCTGGCCGTCCGCGACGCTCACGATCGCCTTCTTCCAGGCGCTGGTGAGACCGGGGAAGCGGCCGCGCACGCGCTTTTCACGCGGACGGACGTTCATGGTGGTGACCGCGATGACCTTGACCTTGAACAAGCTCTGGATCGCTTCGCGGATCTGGATCTTGTTGGCGTCAGGATGCACCGCGAAGGTGTACTGGTTCAGCTTGTTCTGGAGGTGGACCGACTTCTCGGTCACCACCGGACGCTGGATGATCTCGTACGGATTCATGATCAGCCCTTCGCCTCCGTCAGCTCTTTGACCATGGTCTCGATTGCACCACGGGTGAACACCAAGTTGGCATGGACCAGGATCTGACCCGCAGTCAGGTTGCGCCGCTCAGCGACGTTGACCTTGGGGAGATTGCGCGCGCTGAGATGCAGGTTCGGCAGGTTGCCCTCGCTCACCATCAGGGTGCCCTTGCCGCCGACGCCAACCTTGCTTAGGAAACCGGCTACCGTCTTGGTCTTGGGCTCAGTGAGCGCGTCGAGACCCTCGACCGCGCAGATCCCGTTCTTCTCGAGGCGGTAGCGCAGGCTGCTGAGCAGAGCAAGCTCGCGCTGGGCCTTGGGCAGCTGATAACCATAATCGCGGGGGCGCAAGGCGTGAGCCCGACCACCACCGACCCACTGTGGGCTACGTGTCGAACCCTGACGGGCACGACCAGTTCCCTTTTGCTTCCAGGGCTTCTTGCCGCCGCCGGCGACTTCGCCGCGGTCCTTGGTCTTGTGGCTGCCCTGACGCTGGCTGGCCAAGTATGCGATCAAAGCCTCTTTGAGCAGGCCACGACGCACGGTCTTGTCGAAAAGGGCGGGATCGACGGCGATTTCGCCAGTCTTCACACCCTGTGCATTGAATACGGGAATGGCAGTCATGGTTCGCCTCAGGCCTGCGAGATGGCCACGAGGCCACCGTTGGGACCGGGGATCGCGCCCTTGAGAACAACCAGATTGTTCTCGGCGTCGATCGACACGATCGAGAGATTCTTGATAGTCACCTGTTCATTGCCCCAGTGGCCGGCCATCTTCTGGCCCTTGAAAACCTTGCCCGGGTCCATGCGGCAACCAATCGCACCTGGGGCACGGTGGCCCATGGTGCCGTGAGTGGCTTTGTGGCCGCTGAAATTCCAGCGCTTCATCGCACCAGCGAAACCACGGCCTTTGTTGGTGCCGGTGACATCCACCAGCTTCTTGCCGTCAAACGAGCCAACCGTCAGCTTGGAGCCAACCTTGGCGTCAGCGGCCGCGGGGATCTCGCGGAGAAAACGGCGCGGGGCCACGTCAGCCTTCTTGTATTCGCCGGCCACTGGCTTGCTCAGGACACGGGCCTTGTTGCCGCAGGCAACCTTCAGCGCATCGTGTCCGTGCTTGTCCTTGGTCTTGACTTCAACGACTTCATTGGGGAGGACCTGGACGACGGTAACGGGGACAATCACCCCACCCTCGTACACGCGGGTCATGCCCACCTTGGTTCCATAGAGCACCGGCATCAGATCACCTCACCGTCTGCTTGATGGTGATATCGACGCCCGCCGGAACATCGACCTTGCTGAAGACATCGTTGGTCTTCGCGGTCGGTTCCAGGATCTCGATGACGCGGCAGTGGGTCCGCAGCTCGAACTGCTCGCGGGACTTCTTGTCCACGTGCGGAGCGCGCTGAACGGTGTAGCGCTCGATCCGGGTGGGCATGGGAATCGGGCCGGCGACCTGAGCGCCCGTGCGCTTGGCCGTGTCCACGATGTCCTGCGCGGCTTTGTCGAGGATACGATGATCGTATGCCTCGAGGCGGATTTTGATCTTCTCTTTCACTCGCCTGTCTCCCACGACGCCTTGCGCGTCATGTCAGCCTTTCGGCTGCGGTTGGCCCTGGAACCTTGGACACCCCCGACGATTTCGCGTCTCGGCGTCCTCACAAACGGTGCGGGCTTGTGCCCGTTTGCGGCCCCCAGAGGTCCGGTCTGCTGGAGACCGTACTTGGGTGGGGAGGAGCACTGTATGGACCTCCTTCGTTTAGCAAGAGGGTATTTCCACGTCCGTCATTTATTCTATCATTGTCCTGTTTTTTCAACCTGAAAAACGTGGTTGGTGGTTAGTGGTTGGTGGTTGGGGACTGCATCACAGCGCGTTGCGACCCTGTTTCCAAGC
>JBILDK010000173.1:0-6088 GCA_044352625.1 Planctomycetota bacterium | reverse complement strand
CGGCGAAGAGCTGGTGCTGCACGAGGCGGTGGCCGCCTGCCTGCGACTGGCCTGTGCCTGCGCCGAGGCCAGTGCCGGTGCCTTTGATCCCGGGCTCGGCCAGGTGCATCCGGTGCCGGGCCAGGAGCCCGACCCGCGCCCGCGTGGCCGGCTGGTGCTGGACCCGCAGCGCCCGCTGGCGCGCTGCGAGGACGGGCCGGTGCAGCTCGACCTGGGCGCCATCGGCAAGGGCTTCGCCCTCGACCGCATGGGCGGGCTGCTGCGCGAATGGAGCCTGGAGAGCGCCCTGCTGGTGGCCGGCGGCAGCAGCATCCTGGCCCTCGACCCGCCTCCGGAGGCCGACGGCTGGCAGGTGGGGATCGGAGGCGAAGATCAGCTTCTGGCCCGTCAGGGCGTGGGGGCCTCCGGTGCCGAGGTGCAGGGGGAACACATCCTCGACCCCGCCACCCTGCGTCCCGGTCACCGCTGGACGCGCACCTGGTGCCTCGCCCCGACCGCCGCCGAGGCCGATGCCTTTTCCACCGCCGCCATGGTGATGCCCGCCGACCGCCTGGAGCGGCTGGCCGCCGCCCGGCCCGACTGCCGTTGGCGGGTCCTGGATCAGGCAGGCTGGACGCAGGACGTTCCACCGCGTCCTCAGGGCCCCGCCCGCTCCTCACCGCATGCCCTGCGGCCACATGCACCCGGACCCGAGGCATCATCCCATGGGTGATGTCCATGCTCCAGCTGAGGTGGTCCCGCTCCTCGTTCGTTCATCCTGACTGTCGCGGTTGGTGGTTGGGCGACAGCACCTTGCGGCGCCGCTGCGGATCACCCATCCGGTGCCGGACAACACCATCACAACGCATTGCGATGCAGTCCCCAACCACCAACCACTCACCACCAACCACGTTTTTCGGGATGAGCTATCCCCGCACCTATTTCTTCCAGCCCTGCGCCTCGATCACACCGGCCAGCCGTGCATGCGCCGGCAGCTCGGGCAGGATCCGTTTGTCCTGCGCATAACCCTTGTAGCAGCAGTCCGGAAGTCCGGTGGTCGAAGACTGATGCAGCCCTGTGTCGGTTCACCTCCGAGTGACCGAGCGAAAGCTTGCTAGGAACTCTGACTTCCGGACTTCCCGACTGCGTTCTTTAGGACGAACCAGGGATGGGTCGCATCCGGGGGATCGCCGTGGAGCCCATTGCCCTCGGCGGCTGCGATGGGGGCCGCCAGGACACAGGCCAGAACGAGGATAGCCGTCCGATCGGTCTGGAACCTCCGACGAGACACGGAGCGCACGATCATTTCTTCTCGCCGCCCTTGACCGCCGCGACCTCCTCCAGGAACTTATCCGCTTCCGGAACGTACCTGCTGCGCATCGCCGTCACCGCCGCCGTGATCGCGTCCCGTTCCTCGGCCCGTGCGACCGACGGCCACAGGGTACGGTAAGCCGCGATGGCCTTGCGCTGAGTCAGGTCCAGGCCCTTGATGGTGTCGATGGCTCCGCGCACAGCCAGGACGCCCTCCGCGGGATCCTGCGCCTTCGCCGCCGCCTGGGTCAGCAGCGCCAGCGCGGTATCGGTGCGCGCACCGGAGAGATCTCGGATCACCCCCTTGCGGACGTCGAGATCCGGCGATTCCAGCAGACCGCGCAGCACCTCGGCGGCCTCGGTCCCGGACACCAGGGTCAGCGCGGCGATTCCGGCGGACCGGTTCGAGGCATCCGCCAGCAGCGGCTGCAGCAGCCGTACCGCCTCGCTGGCGGAGGGATGGGTGCCGGCGGCGCCCATCAGCGCCCGGATCCATTCCTTGCGGTCGGCCGCCGCCGTGGCCACCGACGCCAGGGGGATGATCACCGGCAGATCGCCAGGGCGGACGGTGTCGGCGATGAAGGCGAAGGCGGCGCGGCGCACCTGTTTGTCCGGGCTGCCGGTGCTGGCGCGGGCCTGCTCCAGCGCCTGGCGGTCCTGGCGCCGGGCGAGGATCTCCAGCAGGGCGGCCTGCACCGTCGCTGCAGGCTTTCCATCGATGGCCTGACGCAGGCGCGGGCCGCAGGCGGCGAGCGGACTGGCGGCGAGACCCTTGGCGGCATCAGCGGACACCGCTGGATCGCCCAGGGCGTCGATGAGCTGACCGACGGCGGCCTCATCGGCGCAGACGCCCATGGCCAGGAGGACGGCCGGTTGCAGCGATGGCGGCAACGTGGTCCGCGCCTCGCGCAGCATCGGCAACCAGGCGGGATCAGCCTCGCGGTGGGCGCGTTCCACCAACAGCTGCGGCAGATCGGACGGCAATGTAGCGAGGCCAGTCGCCTGGGCCGGTGACAGGGCGTTGGCGGCGGCCCGGCGTACCAGTGGTGCTGGATCCGACAGCATCGGCTTGGCTGCGCCCGCCGCCGCCGTGGCGTCGGCGGTGTGAAGCACCTGCATCGCCCCGGCGCGCACCGTCGCATCCGGGTCGGTCAGGTGCTTGGTGGCGAAGGGGATGGCCAGCGCGGTCGCGGAGGCCCGGTCGTGGGCCAGGGCGCGCAGCAGGCTGGCCAGCGCGCGGCGCGATGCGGCGGCATCGCCGGTGGCCCGGTCGATGCAGACGCGCACCGCCGCGGGATCACCGGTGGAGGCCAGAGCGTCCGCGGCGGCCGGGATATCGGCCTTCCGAATCAGGATGGAGACCGCCGATGGGGTCCCCTGCGCGGCGAGGGCCGCGAAAGCGGAGGGGCGACGCGATTCCGGGCCGTTGGTGGCCAGGCGTTCCAAGGCCGCCTCCGCTTCCGGCAGGTGGGCGAGGCCCTGCAGTGCGAGTCCGGCAAGCCCTGCGTCGTTGCCCGCGGCAAGCTGCTCCAGGGCGGGGATGGCGACGGGGGTGATGACCAGGGGCAACAGCCGCAATGCTTCCATGCGCGCTTCGGGCTTGGTGGCAGGCGCAGCGACCACGGCCAGCAGCGCGGCCTCGGCGGCGGGGCGCTCAGCGGCCGGAAGATGGCGCAGGGAGTCCCTAATGGTGTTCACCGGAGTGAACGGCGATTCCAGGGACCATGTAGCCAGCGGGGCCACCAGGGTGGTGGCCGCCGCCGCCGAAGCGGCGGAGATGGGAGCCGGAGCGGCCTGTCGCGGTTCGCCGGCGCACGAGGGCAGCATCAAGGCGGCGAGGGCGACGGTTGCGAGGAGCGGGATACGGATGCGGGGGGTCATGATCACGCTCAGGCGGGCAGGAGGTAGGGCGAACGAGGCGGGCGGATCAGGAAACAGGCGGCCTCCGGGTCGTCGATGACGACCTCACGCACCGGATCCCAGCGCACCTGGCTGCGCCCGGCGCGGAAGGCGGCATTGGCCAGGTGGCCGATCATCGAAATGTTGTGGCTCTCCTCGATCGGCGTGCGCGGATCGGTACCGGTGCGGATCGCATCGTAGAAACTGGAATGATGGGACCCGGTGTCCCTGGCCCAGCGCTGGTGCGCGGGGATGGCCACACGGGACAGGACCGGCGAACTGTGCTCAATGCTGCCGCGGGTGACCTGCACCCAACCCTCCTCGCCCAGCAGGCGGATGCCACCAGCATGGGACGTCGAGGTCGAAATGACCGTGCCGTCGGCATAGACCGACTCGAAGCTGAAGCTGGTCGGCGTGTCGTAGAGGGCGGTGGCGCGCTTGAATACCGCCGAGGCGTTGCGGATCTCCACCGGCTGCTTGTCGGCCACCCCCACCGCCAGAGCGGCGATGTCGTAGTGGTGCTGGATCCAGTCGGTCAGCATGCCGCCGCCGTAGTCGAAGTTCCAACGCCAGTTCCAATGCAGCCGGCCGGCATTGAAGGGGACGAGGGGCGCCGGACCCAGCCAGCGCTCAAAATCCAGCCCGTCTGGCACCGGCATGGTGCCCTGGGTGGCATTGGCATCGCCTCCGCCTCCAGGGAGTCCCACCTGCACCTCGCGGATGCGCCCCAGGTACCCGTTGCGCGCCAGGTCGATGGCGCGTTGGAACTCGGACGATGAGCGCTGCTGGTTGCCGGTCTGGCAGGTCACTCCGGCACGACGCACCGCCGCGATGATCGCCCGGCCCTCATCGGGGTGGTGGGTAAGCGGCTTCTCGACATAAAAGTGCTTGCCGGCCTTGGCGGCATCGATGGCGCAGATGGCATGCCAGTGGTCGGGGGTCGAGATCCAGACCGCATCCAGATCGGGCAGCGCCAGCAGTTCGCGATGATCGTCGAAGGTGCGGCAGTCCTTGGATCCATACTTTTGGTCCACTGCCGCCTTGGCCTTTTCGCGGTGCTCGCGGTCCACATCGCAGATCGCCACCACCTGCACGTCGGACCGGCCGAGGTTGGCATGGAGCGAATTGGTGCCCATCCCACCCACCCCGATCATGCCGAGGGTGAAGCGCCGCGACGGCGGCACCGGCGCGTCTGCGGCCTGCGCCCAACTATTGAGGCTTGAGAGGGTCGTCACCAAGCCGGTCGCCGTGATGGGTGACAAGGCAAGGTACCGCAGCAGGTCACGGCGGGAGATGGTCATGGGAGTCCTTAGACTAGCGTGGGGGCTCAACCAGGTTTCTACCAAGGTGGCAAACCTGAGGATCCCATCGACCGCAGGCAGATTCTTGTCATCATGACAACTTTCCTGAACGGCTGATCGGGGATGTACGTTATAAGGCTGGACGACCGAAACGTCGACGTCAACGGCAGCGAAGCGCCATCGCGGCCCTAGGGCCGAGACGGGGCTGCCGTAGTAGGTGCAGAAGCAGCAGATTGAACCTTTGCCGGTGGCGCATCGGGCAGCCCTGCCCTCACCTGGATGGTGGTGCGGTCCTCGGGTGCCGGAACGATGGCCGGGGGCGTCGCCAGTTTCGCCGATGGCACCGCATCGGCGTCCAGGTCGCCCAGGATGTACTGCATGCCATCCAGGAAATGGCGCTGGATGGCCGGCACCAGATAGACGTCTTCGCGGTGGCCGAGGCTGGTGTAGAACACCCGGCCGGAACCTTCGGTGCGCAGCCAGCTCACCGCGTGATCGTTGTCGGCGCGCATCTTGCCCGGTCGCTGGTTCTCGGGCTTGGTCATATCCAGGCCCATCACCACCCGTTGGCGGTCGCGGCTGTAGGGCTGGTCCTTGAAGCGGTAGATCTCCTCCCGCAGCCAGAATCCGTTGCCGCCGAAGGCGCGCACCAGCGGATGGTCTGGCCCTTCAAGCTGGATGGCGACCAGGTCGCTGTTGTTCCAGGGATGGGAATGGAACACCCCGCCGATCAGCGCCTGGCCCTCCGGCCATCCTTTGAAGTTGTCGCTGCCGGCGTGGATGCCGCCGACTCCCTTGCCGGCGTGCACGAACTCCAACAGGGCGGTACGAGCAGCGGGATCCTCGAACGACAGCGCGGTGCTGTTGAGGAACACGATGGCATCGAAGACCGCTAGGCGCTGGGTAGTAAACAGCGCCATGTCCTGGCTCACCTCCGCCGTGTAGGCCCCGGTGACCTCCCCCAGCCGCACCAGGGTCGCCTCGCCGAGCGGGATCGCGGAGTGGACGAAACCCTCGCACCGGGAGAACACCAGCAGCCGGCGGGCCTGCTTCGGCGTGGCCGTCGCCGCCTGCGGAAGAGCCGCCTCCATGAGTGCCAGGTGTCCGGGCTGGGCTGGTCCCGGACGCGGCTTGGCTTCCGCCCCCTGCAACGAGGCGAGGCCAAGGATCCACGCGAGGATGCCGAGCCGATAAATCATGCGCGTCTCCTTTATACACCACCCAAGGTGTGATGTCACTATCCTAGAGGCATGCGTCCCCTGGTGCTTGTATAGGGATCGCAAAAGCGTGTACGTATTGCGCGTCATCTCCCAAGGCCCCCTACGGCCCTGGACCAGTGCCACCACGTTTGTTCCCCGCGCCCCACCGCCCCACGATCAGGCCTTTCGCTGCATCGCACCATACGACGCATAAACTCAGTCTAGATTCCTCCGCTCACCCCTCTTGAACGGCGTCCGTAGCGTGGTTTGAACCCAAATAACGCACTTCCCCGGTCGTAGCACGACGGGTCGAACGAGTTCATAGCAGCGGTTGGCTACCCTTTGATGGCCTGTGGGGGTCCGACGTTGGCCCTGAGCAGGGGTTCGAAGATGGCTTCG
>JBILDK010000172.1:0-6098 GCA_044352625.1 Planctomycetota bacterium | reverse complement strand
CGCCCTGAGCGAAGCCGTGGCGCGCCACCTGCACGCGCTGGCCGGATGACCACCCCCGGAGGCAATCCTGGAGGCGCGACCGGCCCGGTCGCTCGAATCGAGCCTGCGACTGGGCCGGTCGCACCCCCAGAGGTGCCACCAGTGCCACTCCCAGAGGCTCTCGCGGCCGACATCGCCCACTTGGCGTTGGTGATCGGCCCGCGTCACGGCGGGGCACCAGCCTCCTGGGCCGCCGCTGAATCCTGGGCCACGGCCCGTCTCTCATCGCATGGTTATTCCGTGCGCCGCGAGCCCCAGCCCCATGCCCCTGAGCGCGCCAACCTCATTGCCGAGCGCTCCGGCAACGGCACCTGGATCCTGGTCGGCGCGCATCTCGACACCCTCCCTCATGTCCCCGGGGCCGACGATAATGCCAGCGGCGTCGCAGCCCTGCTCGCCCTCGCCGCAGCCTGGGCCACACGGCCGCTCTCCGGGCCGGGCCTGCGCTTCGTCCTGTTCGCCGACGAGGAACTGATGGCCCGCCACCGCACCCTGGGCGGCAGTTGGCACCACGCTGCCGGCTGCCGCGCACGGGGTGAGCAGCTCAATGTGGTGCTGATTCTCGACACCCTGGCCTATCGCGACCACCGCTCCGGCACCCAGCACTGGCCGGCATGGTGGATGGGCTGGGTGCACGGCCGCCGTGGCGACACGGTGTGCGTGCAGGGCACCTGGCCGTACCGCGCCCTTGCCCGGGTCGCACGCCGGCATCTGCGCTCCGTACGCCAGCGCACCGTGTCCTGCTGGTGGCCGGGCCAGCGCTGGCAGCTCAAGGGCGACCAGGCGTCGTTCGTCGCCCACGGTTTCCCGGTGGTGGCTATCACCGACACCGACCGCTTGCGCAATCCACATTACCATCGGTCCGGCGACGTGCCCGCGACCCTCGACCCAGCGTGGCTCGCTGACACCGTGCGCGGTCTCGAGCTGCTGCTCCGGGAATGGCTGCACGAGTGACCGTTGCCGACCTGACCAGAGCCGCAGCATGGCCTCTCATGCCTACCCTCATTGTCCTTCAGCATCTTGACCTCGAAGGACCCGGGCGCATCGGCGACCTTGCCCGCGAGCGTGGCTGGCGCGTGGACGTGCGCGAGCTGCATCGCGGTGCCGAGCTGCCCACTGATCTCGCCCCGGACGCGGTCCTGTTGGTTATGGGTGGCCCGATGGGCGTGGGCGACGTGGACGATCCGCGCTTTCCGTTTCTCGCCCGCGAGGCGGACCTGCTGCGCCGGATTCTGCCAGCCGGCAAGCCGGTATTGGGCGTGTGCCTCGGCGCGCAACTCATGGCCCACGCCCTGGGGGCCGAGGTCGCGCCGCTGCTGGTGGGCGACCCACCACAACGCCACCGTGAGGTGGGGTGGGGCGCGGTGGGCTTCTGCGCCGGGGATCCGGTGCTGGCGGGCTTGCCTGCTGCGCTGGAGGTACTGCACTGGCACGGCGACACCTTCGCTTTGCCCGCTGGCGCCGTGCGCCTGGCCGAGACCCTGGCCTGCCCCCAGCAGATGTTCCGCTATGGCACCCGCGCCTTCGGTCTGCAGTTCCACATCGAGGTCGAAGCTGCCGAGATCGCACGCTGGGTGCACGAGGACGCCGCATTCGTGCTTGCCGCCAACGGGAAAGCAGGCGGGGCCCGCATCCTGGCCGATACGCAGCGTATCATGCCGCGGCACCGCCCAGCGGGCGACCGCCTGATCAACAACCTGCTCGACGCGCTGACATCCTGATCAGATGGCGGAGGGGATCGGCAACGCCTCGGTCCCGGCCTCGGCAGCAGTCACCGAACGCGGTGACCACAGTTTGGCGGGCACCGGCTTGAGGTCCCAGACCAAGCCCAACCAGCTCATCGCCTTGATGATGTAGAAGGAGCAGTCGATCTCATACCAGCGGTGGCTCTGGCGCACCGAGGATTGGTAGTGGTGGTGGTTGTTGTGCCACCCCTCCCCCATGGTCAGAATTGCCAGAAACGGATTGTTGCGGCTAGTATCGCTGGTCGCGTAGCGCCGCCAGCCCCACACATGGGACAGGCTGTTGATGGTGAAGGTGGCATGAGCCACGCACACCGTCGAAATGCACCAGAAGACCAGGAATTGCAGGCCGGAGGTTTGCCAGCCAAGATGCTGCAGCCACGCGCCGAGGCCAAAGCTGGCGGCGGCGGTGAGGATCGGCACCACCACGTCGAAACGGTCGAGCCACACCAGCTCTGGAAACTTGGCGAGGTCGGGCACCGCCTCCAACCGGGTGCGGTAGTTGTTACCGGTCATGAACCACACCATGTGACTCCACCAGAAGCCGCGCTGCAGCGGGGAGTGGATATCGTTTACCTCGTCGCTGTAACGGTGGTGGTGACGATGATGGGCGGCCCACCACAGGGGTCCACGCTGCACCGCGGCGTTGCCCAGGACGCCGAACAGGAACTGCATGACGCGGCTGGTGCGGTAGGTGCGGTGCGAGAAATAGCGGTGGTAGATGCCGGTGATGGCGAACATCCGGATCCAATACCACGCCACCGCGAACCAGATTGCAACCGCGCTGTAGCCGATCGCCGGCACAAACACCAGCAAGCAGGCGACATGGATGATCAAAAACGGCAGCACGCGCAGCCAGTCCGGCCGGCCCTGCGTCTGGTCGGTGTCCATCGCCGGGTCCGCACCGTGATGGGTGTCGAAAAATCCGAGGATGTGAGCGAAGACGGAATGCCGTTGCGGCGCGGGTTCAGTCATTGGTTCAGCCTTGGGTCGGGGGCGATCCGCGGCCTAGGGGGGCCACGGGAAGCGGGGGATGTTCTGGGAATTTCATCCACTTCAAGGCTGGCGCTGACTCGGGTGATTACCTAGATGAATGCCCGAATGCTGGGGCGGAGGTGCATATGGGCGTCTAGCGACCGGGATAGTTGCGCCCCCAAGTCAGGGATCCGGGATGCGCTTTCTGGGCTAGCGCATCCGCCGGAGTCGGCGCGAGGGCCGGCGGATGACGCCGGAACCCGTGGCCGCCGGGCGCTGGCCGCGGGCCACGGACTGGATCGCCACCAGGGCCGCTGCGCCATCCTCGATCCGCGCATCCGGGTCTTTCTGGGTCATGGCCTCGATCAGGCTGCGCGCCAGGGGATCGAAGCCCTCGGGGAACTGGATCGGATCGGAGCTGATGGAGCAAATCAGGTCGATGACCGTCTCTCCGTCAAAGGGCAGCAAGCCGCTCATCAGATAGAACAGTGTCCCACCCAGGCTAAACACGTCCGAGGCAGCCGTTGCCCAGGCCGGGTTGCGCGCCTGTTCAGGGGCGCAGAAGTCCGGAGTTCCCACCAGCACCAACCGACGATGATTGCCTTCGCCCCTGGTCGGGGTGGCGTTGTTGACCCGGTTGTAGGCGAGGCCCAGATCGAGCAGCTTGGCCGAGCCGTCCGCCGCCACCAGGATGTTGTCGGGCTTCACATCGCGATGAACCAGGCCGTTGCGGTGGGCGTGGTCGAGGGCTTCGGCGACTTGGCCGGCAATGCGCAGGGCCTGGCCTCGGTTGAGCGGCCCAAGCTTACCCACCAGGTTGGTGGTGGTGGCGCCCTCGATCAGCTCCATCGAGTAGGCGTGGAGATTGCGGCCTGGATCCGAGCAGAAGTCGTGGATGGAAACCAGATGCGGATGATGCAGCCGCGACGCGACCTTGGCCTCGTTGAAGAAATCCTCGACCGCCTTGGGATTGCGCGTGCGCGCCGGATGCAGCACCTTGAGCGCCACCCTGCGGTCGAGCGAACGCTGTCGCGCCTGGTACACCGTTCCCATGCCGCCACGACCCAGCGGCCGCTCGATGGTATAGCCGAAGAGTTCGGCGCCTGCGGCAAGGGTGTCGTCAGTCATGTGCGGAAGCAAGATAGGCGCGATTCTCCTGCGTCCACTGGCACCCTTTGGTTGTGTTCAGCCTGAAAACGTGGTTGGTGGTAACTGATCCTTCACATACGGGTTCATCGGGGAACTGATCCGATATCGGCCGTAAGGCCGATCATATCGGGCAGTTCAGCGAAGCGGCCCGATCAACCTCTGTGAAAGCTGCGTAGTGGTTGGGGGCTGCACCGCGGCTCGTTGCTGCCCGGTTGCCCGGCACCGCATGGGTGATCCGCAGCGGCGCTGCAATGTGCTGTCTCCCAACCACCAACCGCGACAGGGCGGTTCAGCGCAACGGGGCGAATAGCGCATCTGGGATGGGCCGACCCTCAACGTGCACCGCGTTGAGCATCAACGTCACCGTTCCCAGGTTGGTGATCACCACGACAGGCAGGCCGGGAATGCGGGCGAGGTCGCTGACCAGGTCGGCGCCACTGTGCGGCCCGACCACCGGCAGCGCGGCCAGGGCATAGGGATTTGGCAGGCCCGGCAGATAGGTCACCTGATGGTCCCGGCCGTCGATGCGGCGGACGGTGGTGAAGCTGGGATGCCCAAAGAGTTCGGGTCCGGGAAGGCCGACCGGCGTCTGCGCTTCGGGCGGCGGCTCGAGCCGCCGCTCCTCCACCGCGCCGCCGGCGCGGATCCACGCTAGGCCACGATTGCGGTCAACCACCACCGTCGCCAGCTCCGACTCGACGCGGATCCGGCCCTGGGCGATGAGGTAGGTGGTGCGTCCCACCGGATAGGGCTCCCCACCACGGGCAAGGATGGCGCGTTCCAGTTCGCTCTCCATCACGCCGATGTCGTTGCGCACCACACCGGCCATGGCCGGGGGCAGGGTGCCGACCTCCAGCCGGGCCCAGCGCAGGCGACCGCCAAGAGTCGCGATCAGGCGATCAAACTCGGCGCGGTCCGCCGGGGTCTTGGCCGAGCCGCTGAGCGACTCCACAATCTCGATCTCGCCGCTCCATGACGGCACGGCCTCGCCGCCGTGGACGGACAGCGCAACAAACAGCAGCACCAGGGCACGCATGCGCGGCATGATGGACGCACCCGGCCAAGAGGAATGCCCGGAATGGGGGGTCTTCCCAGCTTGCCCCTCCCGGCGGGCTCCTTTTAATGCCGCACCCCTATGGAGGCCCGTTCATGGACCACCTCGACCAGCTTGAGCAGCAGAGCGTCTACATCTTTCGCGAGGCTTTCCGGCACTTCGAACGCATGTGCATGCTGTGGTCGATTGGCAAGGATTCGACCGTGCTGCTGTGGTTGGCGCGTAAGGCGTTCTTCGGCCATGTGCCGTTCCCCCTGGTGCACATCGACACCAGCTACAAACTGCCGGAAATGATCGCCTACCGCGATCGCCTGGCGCTGGAATACAAGCTGACCATGGTGGTCGGCCAGGATGCGGCCTCGATCCAGGCCGGGCGCACGTATCCCGCGACCCAGGCCCTGCCCGAGGGCCATCCCGAGCGCATTGACCGCACCACCTGCTGCGCCGCGCTCAAGGCCGGGGCGCTCTCCGCGACCCTCAACGGCAGTGGCCGACGCATGAAGCTCAACCTGGATAGCGGGCGGTATGAGGAGTGGTCGGACCGCCAGCCGTGGCACGGCGTGGTGGTCGGCGCCCGCGCCGATGAGGAGGGCAGCCGCTCGAAGGAGCGCTACTTCTCCCCCCGCGACCGCAACAACCAGTGGGATATCGGTGACCAGCCGCCGGAATTCTGGAACCAGTTCAAGACCGATTACGCCCCAGGCACCCACGTCCGCATCCATCCGCTACTGGACTGGACCGAGTTGAACATCTGGGAATACATCAAGCGCGAGAACATCCCCACGGTCTCGCTGTACTATGATCTGGGCCAGGGCACGCGCTACCGCAGCCTGGGTTGCGGCCCCTGCCAGAGCCCGATCCAATCCACCGCCAGGAACGTTGATGACGTCATCGGCGAGTTGGTCAGCGGCAAGCTCAGGAATATAGCTGAGCGCTCCGGACGCTTGCAGGACGGCAAGCACGGGCTCGAAGAACTGCGCAAGCAGGGATACATGTGACGGGGATTGCCCCTGGTCCGGTCGTCCGGTCGTCCGGTCGTCTTGCCCTGCAACGCCGCTATCACCCAATCTCATCATCGCTGACCGAACCCGCCATGAACAACGCCCTGAGCCAGCATCCCTCGACGACCGGACGACCGG
>JBILDK010000171.1:0-6099 GCA_044352625.1 Planctomycetota bacterium | reverse complement strand
ATCTGCAGTCGTTGGTGCGTCGTGCCCTGGCCGTCGGTCGTCCTGCGGCGTTGACCCTGCTGCGCGACGGCGCGCAGGTGACCGCCCAGGTTCCCGGCATCGAGGTCGCAGGTCGCCTGCGCCTGGGCGTGGATCTGCGCTCGCTTGGCGGCGGCATCGTGCCGCACCTGCCAGCCGGCCTTGATGGCCAGCCCGGGCCCCTGGCCAAGGCCGGAGTCAAACCCGGCGAGGCCATCGTGGCGGTGGATGATCGCCGCGATGCGGCGGGCAGGGCCACCACCCGCAGCCTGACCTTGGTTGGTCCTGGCGAACGCCTGCTGGTGCCGGTCCTGGCGGATACGCGGCGCAGTGGCCTGCGCAGCACCCGGCCCGGCAAGTTGGCAGGAGCCTTCGGAGCGCGGGTGGTGCCGTCGCTCTATGAGCGGCTGATCGGCAGCCGGATCGAGGGCAACCAGGACAGCACCGGCAAGCCCACCGGCTCGCCGGTGCCCGGCTCCATCGTAATCAAGCGCGCCGATGGCACACCGGACACCATCGACCTGACCCCGCTGGGCAAGGATGGCACGTTGCTGCTCGCGACCGTGCGTCCGGGTGATTGGATCACCGCTGACACGGTCACCCCCGAGGGCCTGCCCGCGCTTGAGATCCTACGCGGTGCCCCTGCCGCCACGCGTACGGTCGCCCTCGAACGGGCACGCGTCGGCTTGGCGGTGGTCTTCGACATCGAGGAGACGAGCTGGACGTTGCAGGGCCCGGGCGAAGCCTTCGCCATCGCCAACCGCGCCGCCCACACCATGATCTACAAGTCCCTGACTTTCATTCCGCGCTTCTTCAAGAGTGCGGAACAGGGTGGGATCGATTCCGGCAAGCAGCTCCAGGGGCCCATCGGGATTTTCCGGGCGCTCAAGAACAACGCCGAGCGTTTCGGCTTCGACAGCTTCCTCAAGCTGGTGGCGTTCATCGGCCTGAATCTGGTGCTGGTGAATCTCCTGCCCATTCCCATCACCGATGGCGGTCAACTCGTGTTTCTGGCCATCGAGGGGATCATCCGCCGGCCGGTTCCGGTTGTGGTGCGCAATATCGCGGCCTGGATCGGTCTAGCCCTGGTGGTGGGGCTGATGCTCTATGTCACCAGTCTCGACATCATGCGGCTGATCTGACAACACACCGGCCGGTAGTCCGTATCATCTTCAAACATGGCCTCGACCACGCATCTTGACCGTACCATTGCCGAGTCAGCCGCCAATCCGGAGGAGTGCCGGGTTACGCAGGCGCTTGCCCGCGCCCTGAGTGAACGCAGTGCCAGCCTGGGCGGAGGCGGTCTGCCTGCCGACAACGCCGCGGTGAGCGAGCGCATCTTGGCGGAGGCGCGGGTACGTTCGGCGCGCATCAGCGATGATCCGGTGGGCGACACGGTCGCAACGCCGGGCATTCCCTGGTGGCTGTGGCTGGCGTGGGCTGTCGCCATTGTCGGGGCGGTGGTTGCTTGGCGCTATGTGGGGTAGTGCCGTCGAAATGCGGCAGGACCCACAGGGTTGGTGAGGGGTCCCCGGCGCGGTGTCGTCGGTTCAGCGTTCCGCGTTGTTTGACATTGTCGCATGGCCACGGTCGTTTACGGTTCCGCCATGCTCTTGGCGTGCGAGACGGTGGCGCGAACGGCTTCGGCCTGCGTGATGGATGCGGGTCGTGAGCTGGCCTACTGCGACCTTGCCGGCGGCGAGTCCGAGCAGGGCTTGGTGGCTCTGCTCGATGGCCTGATCCGCGCCTACGGCGCGCCCAGCGCCCTGGCCATCGCCGCCGGGCCCGGTTCGTTCACCGGTCTGCGGGTCGGCATCAGTGCCCTGCGTACCCTGGCCTGGCTCGACAATCTGACCATTCATCCCGTGGACAGTCTCGCGGCGCGCGCCGTCGAGGCCGGCGATGGGGTGTGGTGGGTGTTGCTGCCGTTGAAAAAGGACACCACATTTCACGGGCTTTTCGCGGTCACCGGGTCCACGGTGGAGACGTTGCAGGCGACCGTGGCCGCTGCTGACGCCTATGCGCCGGTGCTGCATCCCGACACGGCTCGTGCTATCGCCATCGGCCCGGCCCTGACCACCAAGCCGCAGCTTGCGGCGCAGTGGTGCCCGGGGATCGCCTGCGGCAGCCCCGCCGGCCTCACCGCCCGCGGTGTCGCCCGCCTGGCGCCGTCGATTGCTCCGGTGGCCTGGGACCGGCTGCTGCCGGACTACCACCAGGAACCCGCTCCGGTGCTGCAACGCCGCGCCGGGATCTCCTGACATGGCGTGGCGCAACCGCGTCGAGGTGAGCTACGGTAGTCTGCGTCACAACGTGACGCGGGTGATTGAACTGGCAGCTGGGCGTGCGGTGATCGCGGTGGTCAAGGCCGACGCCTATGGCCTGGGCCTGGAACGGTGCGCGCGCATCTACCACGAAAGCGGGGTGGCAGCGCTCGCCGTGGCCGCGATCAGCGAGGCGGACCGGGTACGCTCGGCGGTGCCCGAGGCGCGGGTCATCCTGCTGGGCTCGCCCCTGCCCGAGGAGCGCGGTGGGGTGGTGGCCAGCGGCTACGAGGCGTGCGTGTCATCGCTCGACGAGGTCCAGGAGTTCGCCCATCTCGCCACGCCGCGGGCGCCGCTGGCGGTGCATGTGAACATCGACACCGGCATGGGCCGCTGGGGCACAACCCCAGAGGGCGCCAAGAGCATCGTGCACGAGGTGCTGAGCTGGAACACCCTGCGCCTGGCGGGTCTGCTCAGTCACTATCCCATGGCCGATGACCCGGTGGTCAGCGCCGCGCAGGAAGCGGCGATGCACGGCCTCCTCGATACCCTGCCGCCGCTGCCGACCGAGTGCTGGCTGCATTACGCCAACAGCGAGGGCTTGGTGCTGCGCCCGCCCGGCGCGGCCAACGCTGTTCGCTGCGGACTGTTGCTCACGGGCATTACTCCCGAGTCGTGTCCTGACCTGGGCCTGCGTGCGGCAGTGCGCTGGGTGTCGAGCCTGTCCCTGGTCAAACGCCTGCCGGCGGGCCACGGCATCAGCTACAACCGAACCCACGTCCTGGCCCGCGACAGCATCACCGGCATCGTCCCAGTCGGCTATGCCGACGGCTTTCCGATCGCCCTGTCAGGTCGCGGTGCGGTCCTGGTCCAGGGGCGTCGCTGCCCGATCCTGGGCCGAGTGACCATGGATTACTGCATCGTCGATCTCACCGACCTGCCGCACGAACCGGCCCTGGGCGAGCCGGTGGTGCTATTCGGCACCCAGGCCGGGGAATCCATCCCAGTCACCGAAATGGCCCGCCTCGCCGGCACCATCCCCTACGATATCCTTTGCGGATTGCGCGGACGCTGCGAGGTCGTCGGCGTACCATAACGCGCTGCGCGCGTGGTGCGGTCGGCGCTGCGCGACGGGTGCGGTCGCGGCCTGCGGCCGGCGGGTTCGGTGCCGCTGCGCGGCGGTGCGGACAGCCGTCCTGCCTTCGCACCGTGCGCGGAGCGCACACCGCACCCGGTGAGCCATGAGCCTAGCGATCGCTGGCGGTGGCGGTGGTCCGGGTTAGTCTTGTGAATCTATGGCAGCGATGGGTGATAGCTCGCGACTGATGGCCGGCATTGTGGACCTCCAGGGGGTGGTGCAGAGCCTTGCCAATGGGCGGCGTTCGGGCGTGCTCACCGTGACCAGCGGCAGTGAGAGTCGCCATCTTCGCTTCGCCGGTGGCCAGCTCGTCGCCCTCACCGGCATGCGACCAGACGTCTTTACCCGCGCCCTATGCTGGACCGGGGTCACCAGCCGAGCGCAGATCAACCAGGTCATCTCCAGCTTGCCCGAAGGAGCCGGTCCCGAGGACCTGCTGGGCACCCTGCTCAGCAGCACGGTTCTGACCAGCGATGCGGTGCTTGACGCCTGCGACTGCCTGATCGAGGAAGAGATCACCATCATCCTCGGTTGGCCGACGCCGACCCTGGACTTCACCGACATGGGGACGAATGACGCCTTCGCCGAGGCGCAGTTACGCGTGGGCGTCTCGCTGAGCCCAAATTCCCTGCTGCTCGAAGGCATGCGCCGCCAGGACGAACTAGGCACGGTGTACGACCTGCTGCCACAGCATTGGGACACCCTGCTGCGCGATGAGGCCGTCGAGATACCCGACACGCTGAGCGACGATGCACGATTGCTGCTCAATGAGTGGCGCGAAGGCGTGGTCTGCGGTGCGTTGTTTGAGGACCCGCGGCTGCCACCGTTTCGCGCCACCATGGCGGTGGCGCAGCTGCGCCGCACCGGTGTGGTCAAGGTCTCGACCCCGGCGCAATTGCTGGTCCAGGCGGATAACGCCAAGGCCCAGGGTAGCCTGCGCAAGGCTCTCGGTTTGTACCGTCGGGCCCTTGAGCTGGGCCAGAGCTCGCCGCGCGTGCATCTGCAGATCGCCGAGCTGGCGGAGCGTTTCGGGGATCGCAGCGGAGCCGCCCAGGCCTGCCTCGCTGCTGCTGGCGAACTGGCCGACCCGTCCCAGGCCGCCAGCGCCCTGTCCAACGCCATGCGCCTGGGCGCTGACCGTGAAGGCCCCCTGGCCCAGCTGGTGGCGATCCACATCCAGCTCGACCAGATTGATCAGGCGGTGGGCAATCTTTTCGAACTCGCGCGGATCTACGAGCGACGCAAGGCCTTTGACCAGGCCCTGCAGGCGGTGCGCGAAGCGCAGGAATTGGGTGCGGATGCGGCCACCGCGGCCCTCCTTCTGTCACGCATTGCCCAGGGTCAGGGCGACCGCGAGCAGTCGATCCTGCACCTCGAAGTGGCCGCGCGGGCATTCCACGAAGAGGATAAGTTGGAAGAGGCCGTAACGGCGTGGCGCGAACTGGTGCGACTCTGCCCCGAACGCTTTGACTACGCACGTGAATGCGCCGAATTGGTGATGTGGACCGGCGACCGCGACGGTGCAGCGACGGTGCTCAAGGCCATCCTCGGCCGGTTGCGGCCGGGCAGCGTCGCAGCCCCAAGCGACGACGTGCTGTTACCCATGTTCGAGCTGCTCGCCAAGCTTGATCCCGGCCACGTCATGGCTCACGACTGGCTGGCGCACACCTACGAGGACCGTCGCGACCGCGATGGTGCGACCGCCCAGCTGACCCTCGCCGCCCAGGCCCAGGAAAAAGCCGGCGACTATCCTGGTTTGGTCGCCACCCTCGAAAAAATCATTGTCCTGGATGCGCAGCGGGTCGAGGCCCACGAGTGGTTGGGGCGGGCGCGGCTGGCCCTGCACCAAGAGGGGCCAGCGGCCGAGGCGTGGTGTATCGCCGCCGACCTCTCCCTGGCCCGCAGTCTACGCAAAGAGGCCCGATCCCTGCTTGAGGCCGCGGTGGCCAAGCTGCCGACGCACGCGGGGCTTCGCGCCCGACTCGCCCAGGTCGCCAATCGCGATGCCGACCGCGCCACTGCCCTGCGTCATTTCCAGGCGGCTGCCGATCTCGGTCTGGGGGCGGGCGACATGGTGGTTGCCCGCGACAGCCTGATGCAGATCGCGCGCATGCGCCCGGACGACGTGCCGGTGCGGGTACGCCTAGCCGAAGTCGTGGTCACGCTCAAGGACCCAGGCACTGATCGTATGCTCACCGATCTGGTGCGGGTGGCGGTGCGCACCAACAACCTCGGCCTCGCCCTCGATCATGCGCGCCGCCGACTCGACCTGCTTGGCCCCGGCTTGCACCGCGAGGCTCGATCCGAACTGGTTGAGCTGTTGCGCCGGGTCGGCGACCACGCCGCCGAATTGATCGCCGGCAAAGAGCTGCTCTCGGGCCTGCTCGAAAATGGTGAGTTTGAACCAGCGGTAGAACTGCTTGGCCGCCTCGTCGCCAGCCATCCCCAAGAGGCGGAATTGGTCCTGCAGCTCGCCGAGGCCCACCAAGCCCTCGACAATGTCACGCAGGCCTCACGGCTGCTGCGCCACGGTGTGTGTCTGCTCCAGATGGAGAACCGCTTGGCGGATGCCCAAAAGGTCCTCGGCCAGTTGGCTGCGATCGACGGCGAGGCCGACCTGGTGGAGGCAGCGCGCAGTGCCATGGACGCGGGTGTCGCCATCGATTGGGACAAGCTGCG
>JBILDK010000170.1:0-6121 GCA_044352625.1 Planctomycetota bacterium | reverse complement strand
GCCGGCATTGGCGGCAGGGCAGCCGCCACCAGCAAAGGAAGATCGCACCGTCAATGGTCCACGTCCCGGTTCGGAAACCCGGATTGGGAATATCGTGGTTGGTCCGCAGAATTTCGGACCCTACCGCTGCTTGCACGTCATCGCTGAAGGCGGCATGGGCGTGGTTATCGCTGCCGAGCACGAGATCATCGGCCGCACCGTTGCGCTCAAGATCGTTAATCCCAAGTACGCCGCCCAGGAGGGTTACCGGCAGGAGCTGATCGATCAGTTCCTGCACGAGGCCCGGGTGCTGGGCGTCATCGAGCACGTCAACGTGGTGACCCTGTACGACGCTGGGGTGGTCGGCCAGTGCCCATATCTCGCCTTGCGCATGGTCGGTGGCGGGGATCTCGGGTCGAGAATCCTGCGCCACGGTCCGCTGGCAGGATCCGAGGCCCTGCGCCTGATGGCGGACTGCGCCAGCGGTCTGCGTGCGGTGCATCAGGCGGGCTGGGTCAGCCGCGATCTCAAGCCTGGCAACATCCTGCTCGACAAGGATCTGTCGCCGCGGCTGATCGACTTCGGCTTGGCGGTGCCGGTGGGCAGCACCCCGCCTCATGAGTTCATTGCTGGAACCCCGGCCTACATGGCCCCCGAGCAGATCACCGGCCACGTGCTCGATGAGCGCACCGATCTCTACGCCCTGGGAGCGGCGATGTTTTTCGCCCTCACTGGGCGCGAGCCCTACCAGGCCGAGACACCCGAACTGACCGTGCTCGCGGTGCGTGGAGCGGTCAATGCGCCAGGTCTGCAGGCGGCGCGGCAGGACGTTGAGCCGCATCTCGCGGCGATCATCGACAAGGCCATGGCTCCGCAGCCCGATCGGCGTTATAAGGATGCTCTGGAAATCGTGCACGACTGCGAAAGCGTGCTCAACGGCGGCGAGCCCGAGTACGCCCTGATCGGCGCCAAATCACGGCGGCGGAAGTCGTTCATTGGCGCGATCCTCGATCGCGCCACAGGCAACTAGGCTCGTGGCATCGGGCGGCCATGGCGGCAGGATACCGCCATGCTGCCATCCTTCGCCACCGCGACCCCATTGGGTCTGGAATTGCGTCTGAAGGTCGTTCCCGGCGCCAGTCGGAGCGCCGTGGTCGGGCCGTTGGGCGAGCGGCTCAAGGTGCGGATCGCCGCCCCGCCCGAGGGGGGCAAGGCGAACCAGGCGGTGTGCGCTCTGTTGGCTGCCTGGGCCGGTGTGGCGGAGGTACGTTTGATCGCCGGCGCCGGCCACGCGGAAAAGGTTGTCCTGCTGCTAGGTTCCCGCACGCTCCCCACCTGCCCATGACCTTTCGCCTCACCGGTCCCACTGGCACCTGGGTGCTGCCGCCAGGCGTGTGGCTCATCGGCCGCGAGGCGGATTGTCGCATGCTGGTGGACGATGCGCGCATCAGCCGCCGCCACGCCCGCTTCAGCGTCGCACCTGACGGCGCGGCCACGGTCGAGGATCTGGGCAGCGCCAACGGTACGATGCTCAATAGTACCCGCATCGCCAGGATCAGTGCGCTGCACGATGGCGACGTGGTGGTGTGCGGACCGGTGGTGCTGGTGGTGGATGCGCACGGCGAGGAAGAGGTCATCCATGAAACCGAGCCGCCGCGCCCGGCCCTGTACCAGCGCAAGCCGACCGAAGAGATGCCGCCCAGTGCCTTCGCCGGGATGATCACCCCCCAGATGCGTCCGATGCGCAGCGCTGCGCGGCCCATGGACCCGTCAATCGTCGCTGCGATCGCCCATCGCTCCTCCTCGGCCGCCTTCCCCGTCCCGTCAGTCCAACCGTCCGCTTCCAGTCAGATGCCGGCGGTGCAGGGCGACGACACCCCGGCGCCAATGCCCGTGCTGCCGCCCGCGGCAGAGCGCGGCGACGTTTACCGCTCTGGCAAGGCCACCAGCCATAATGAGCCGGACTTCGCCCTGGAACCGCGCAGCGACCTTTTTCCGACCCGCCCGCAGTATATGCTCAAACGCTTGGTCGCCGGCGTGTTCGACGGAGTGCTCGCGGTGGGCATGGGCGCGACCATGGGCTTCGGCCTGCTCGTTGCCGGCTGGGCCGCCGGCCTGACCAAGGCTGGTGCGGTGCTCGACCGGGCCGGGCTGCCGATACTTGTCCCCGGCCAAAGTCCGCCACTGGGCGGACTGCTGCGCTCATTGGAGCGTCCGGGCGGCCTGGCCCGGGCCGTGGACCTGGCCCAGGCACTGCGCCAGTCCCAAGACCAGGGACCGTTCCTCCTGCTGTTCCTCGGTGGCCTGGCCGGAGTGCTGGTCCTGGCTCTGGCGGTGCTGCTGATCCTGATCGCCCCAACGGTGGGCAGCGGCGCGCCGCTCAGTCACCGTCTGCTGCGCCTGCGCGTGGCCAGCGCCCATAACGGCCACCATGCCGGCTGGCTCGCGGCGACGGTGCGCTGGCTGGTGCTGATCGCCTGTGCCCCGCTCGCTCCGCTGTGGATCCTCGCCGGACGCCGCGGCCCTCACGACCTGCTGGCCGGCACCGAGCTGCGCCCGCGCTGAACTGACGTAAGGAACCGATCATGCCCGATGCCTTTGCTCTCGCTGACACGCTCAAGAAATACGGCCAGGAGCACCTGCTCGCCGGGGTTGAGGCGCTGACCGCGTCCGCGCGCGAGGCCTACCTCGCGCGCCTTGCTGCGATCGACTGGGAGGAGCTCAAACACCAGCTCGTCAGCCACACCGCCGGTCCGGTGGGCGCGTCGCGGGTGGTGACCTTTGACGAATCAGCCCGCCGCGGCGAGGAACTGACCGCAGCGGGCGAGGCGGCCTATGGGGCGGGCAAGGTGGCGGTGCTGATGGTCGCCGGCGGCCAGGGCACGCGCCTGGGATCCAGCGCCCCCAAGGGCTGCTTCACGGTCTCGCCTCACGGCCACAAGAGCATCTACCAGCTTCAGGCCGAGAAGGTGCTGGCGCTGTCGCGGCGCACCGGCCGGGCGGTTCCCTTTCTGGTCATGACCAGTCCGATGACGGACGCCGAAACCCGGGAGTTCTTCGCCGCCAACGGCGATTTCGGCCTGGCCACCGGCCAGGTGCGCTTCTTCAGCCAGGGCACCGTGCCCAGCCTCGACCAGCAAGGCCGTGCGTTGCTCAAGGGGCCCGGCGAGCTGCTTGAAAACCCCGACGGCCACGGCGGCTGCTTCACCGCCCTGGTCAAGTCCGGGAACCTTGCCCGGCTCCGCGCTGAGGGGGTGGCCCAGATCGTCTACATTCAGGTGGACAATATCCTGGTACCGGTGGACGACGCGCTGCTGCTCGGCGTGGCCATGGTCGAGAAGGCCGATGTGGTCACCAAAGTGCTCGAAAAAGCCCATCCTGACGAGAAAGTCGGACATCTGGTGAAGGTCGGCGAGCGCGATTCGATCATCGAGTACACCGAACTGACCGCCGAGCAGACCCGGCAGAAGAACGCCCTGGGTGAGCTGCTCTATCGCTGGGGCAGCCCGGCGATGCACTGCTGGAGCGTGTCTTTTCTCGCCCGCCTGGCGGATTTCGGCTACCGCATCCCGCTCCACCGCAGCGCCAAGCCGCTCAAGGCCTGGACCCCCGCCGGCGGTGTGGCCGAGGTCAAGGGCATCAAGAACGAACGCTTCATCTTCGATCTCATCCCTGAGGCCCTGGTCTCGGTCGGCTTGGCCATCGACCGGGATGCCGAGTTCGCCCCGGTGAAGAATGCCAGTGGCAACGACAGTCCGGCCTCGGCCCTCGCCCTCGCCTCGACCCAATACGCTGCATGGCTCACCGCCGCCGGTTGCCGTGTGGCCTTGCCACCGGGCGCGCACATCGAGATCAGCCCGCGCTACGCAGCGACCAAGGCGCAGTTCCTGGCGCGCTGGGACCGCCGGGTGACCGAGATCACCGGCGACTACTTTCTGGAGGAATAATGCCGACCTACGTCTACGAGAGCGTTGAGCCACCGCACGAGCGTTTTGAAATCAGCCAGCGCATGGCTGACCCCGCCCTCACCCGTCATCCCGACACCGGTGTCCCGGTGCGCCGCGTGATCAGCGGCGGCCTCGGTTTCATGAGCCATCACGGTGACGGTGCCAGCGCCCAGGCACCATGCGGCAATCCCAACCCTCCCGCCGGCGGCTGCGGTTCAGGGCAGTGCGGGCACAGCCACCACTGAGGGCCGTCTGCGAACCATCAGCGCGTAGGGTTGGGAGGGAGGGGCTGCCCGCAGCCGAACCGGCACCACCCGTATGCCGGGAAAACGACACGACCCCCGGCCAAGCGGCCGGGGGTCGTGTGCTGAACCTCGCCAGTTTAGGCGCGTTGCGCCATTATCTGGCGATGTTCACTTACTTCTTGGCTTCGGCCTTGAGAGCCTTGCCCGACTCAACGGCCTTGAGGACGTCTTCAGCCTTGGCCTTGGAGACTTCGGCGCCGCAATCCTTGCAGCAGACGGCGACCTTGACCTTCTTCTCGCCGACCTCGACCGTGGTCTTGCCATCGGCGGCCTTGCCGCAATCGACGCAGGTGACCGCCTTCACGTCGGCCTTGGCGGGGGCCTTGACTTCGTCGCTGGCGAAAGCCGGGGCGGCGATCAGGGCGAGGCCGAAGAGGACGGAGGACAGGATGGACGAGACCTTCATGGTGAAACTCCCGGTCGCATGGCGACCATATGGTGAGGGGAAACAGCATATGCGTATATGGCGCACGCAAGAGAAGCATGTCACAAAACGATAATAAATTATCGTTAATATAAGACCTGGGTCGTCGTTCATCCTCATCCTGCCTCCCCGCGGCACCCCCAGGTCTGGGAGTCCGCGCTGCCCCAGTCCCCGCGGGCCGCAGGCGATTCTGGGGACGAGGATCGCGCCCGCCGCTGTGCCGAAGCCATTGGCAACGCACTCGAATGGATGCACTTGCGCGAGCTGGGATTCGTGATGTAGGCTGGAAGCGATGGTTCCCCAGGCCGCGGCCCCTTTGCCGGATACCTCCCTGTTCCACCGCCGTTCGGCGGATGGACGGCGGCGCGTGCTGGTCGTGGATGACGAGCCAGTGAGCCGTCGCCTAGTGTCCGCCGTGCTCGGCGTTCAGGGCTTCGAGGTGCTGGAGGCCTCAGATGGAGCTGAGGCCCATGCGCTCATCCAGCGCCTCGCCACTGAACGGCTGTCCCTCGACTGCCTGATCCTTGATCTGTTCATGCCGGTGCTTGATGGGGTCGGCCTGCTCGACCGCTTGATCATGGAGGGCTTGGTGGTCCCGGTGCTGGCGATGAGCGCCAGCGGCGACCGCGACACCATCCTGCGCCTGATGCGGCTGGGCTGCGACGAATTCCTCGACAAGCCCTTCACCCCCGACCAGCTGAGCACCCGAGTGTGCGACTTCCTGGCGCGCACCGACCGTGCCACCGCATTGCGTCGGGGACGCGAGGAGCGCCTCAAGATCGAGAAGACCCGCCTGGAAAACGACAGTGAACGTTATGCCCGCGACGCCCGCGACGCCAACGATTCGGTGACCCGGCTCAGCGCCCAGATCGAGACCGCGCGTACCGTCTATCAGGACCTCATCGGCACCCCCGCCGGGATCGACGGCCTCGACCTGATCTGGCGCAACCAGCCGCTGGCGGCCATGGGCGGGGACTTCTTCGGCTGCCGCGGCAATCAAGTGCTGGTGGCGGACGTTGCCGGGCACGACCTCGGCGCGAGCCTGCTCGGCGTGATGGTCAAGGCGTTCTTCGAGGAGAACTGCCGCGGCGATCTCACCGGGGTAGATTTCCTGCGCCGTCTCAACCAGCAATTGTGCGACAGCGCCCAGACCCACCGCCTCGTGACCGCCGTGCTGCTCAATTTCGACCTGAAGCGGCTGTCGTTCGAAGCGGTCTGCGCCGGGCATCCTCCGCCCATCGTCCTGCGCGCGACCGGCGCCGATCCGGTCCCGGTGCCGGGGTGTGGGAGCGTGCTGGGCATGGGGCCTGAGGTGGTCCTGTCGGCGGTGCGCTGCCCGTTGGCGCCCGGTGACCGCATTCTGCTCTGCACTGATGGCGTGCTCGACGTATCGCGCATCACCCCGGCCGGCCGGCAACGCTTCGGACCTGGCGGCCTGCGAGCCGCCGCGCTGCAAGCCAACGCGG
>JBILDK010000169.1:0-6128 GCA_044352625.1 Planctomycetota bacterium | reverse complement strand
CCGCCATCCGTGCCGTCCCGGGAACGCCACTCTCCTGAGTGGCTCGACAACACCAGCCGATCAGGAGATCGGCGCTCCGGCGGTGAAACACCGGCCGATCGGGAGATCGGCGCTCCCGGGTGGCGGAGCCGCGGGTATCTGCCTCATTTCGACTCCGTCCACCTCGTTCAACATGTCACCTTCCATCTAGCAGACAGTCTGCCGAAACAGGTCGTGGAACAATTGGATGCCCAGATTCAGGCTCTACCACAAGAACATCAGGATGTGGAACGGCGGAAACGCATAGAAGCCTGGATGGATGCCGGTCATGGATGCAGCATACTGCGCGAACCGGCCATCGCAGACATGGTGCAGGGCGCATTTCTGTTCTTCGATGCTCAGCGCTATCGTCTGTTCGCGTGGGTGATCATGCCCAACCATGTTCATACCCTCTTCCAACCGATGTCCGGTTGGACCGTCGCCAAGATCGTCTCGTCATGGAAGAAATTCACCGCCACCCGCATCAGCGCCCATCCCGGGAGCGCCAATCTCCCGATTGGCGGCTGTGGCCGACCAGTCTGGCATCGCGAATATTGGGACCGCTACATCCGGAACGAGTCGCATTTCCAACAGACCATGGCCTACATGCATGCGAATCCCGTGAAGGCGGGCTTGGTGGGACGGGCGGAGGCGTGGCGGTGGAGCAGCGCCTCACTGCAGGCAGTTACTCAGGAGAGTGGCGTTCCCGGGGGGATGCCGTGACGCCGCCACCCCCGTCGCCGATCATCCTTTACCAGACCGAGGACGGGCGCACCCGCATCCAGTGCCGCTTCGACGGCGAGACCCTGTGGCTGACCCAGGCCCAGATCGCGGACCTGTTCCAGTCTTCGATTCCCAACATAAATATTAACATTAAGGCGATTTACGCGGAAAGCGAACTGGCCGAACCGGCAACCATTAAGCCATACTTAATGGTTCGATCCGAGGGTGCGCGTCAGGTCTCTCGTGAAGTCCTGCACTACAGCAGCCTGCCGGTGGTGGCAGCTTGAACGAAGCCGAAACCCGCGCCGACCACATCGACCCAGCCCTGGTGGCTGCCGGTTGGGGCGTGGTCGATGGCAGCCGCATCCGGCGGGAATACCCGATCAGTCTGGGTCGGCTGGAGGGTCGCGGTCGCCGGGCCAAGGCGCTGTCGGCCGACTACGTGCTGATCTACCGCAACACCAAGCTGGCGGTGGTCGAGGCCAAGGCCTGGGACGAACCGCTGACCGCGGGCGTCGCCCAGGCCAAGGACTACGCCGGCAAATTGGCGATCCGCTTCACCTACGCCAGCAACGGCCAGGGCATCTTCGCCATCGACATGCAGACCGGCGTCGAGGGCGAGGTGCCGCGCTTCCCGACCCCGGACGAACTGTGGAACTGGACCTTCGCGGTCGAGAACGCCTGGCGCGACCGCTTCGCCGCCATCCCCTACGAGGACAAGGGCGGCCACTTCCAGAGCCGCTACTACCAGGACATCGCGGTCGAGCGGGTGCTGGAGGCCATCGCCGGCGGTCGCCAGCGCCTGCTGCTGACCCTGGCCACCGGCACCGGCAAGACCTGCATCGCCTTCCACATCGCCTGGAAGCTGTTTTACAGCCGCTGGAACCTGGGGCGCGAGCCGATCCGCCGTCCGCGCATCCTCTTCCTCGCCGACCGCAACATCCTGGCAGATCAGGCCTACAACGCCTTCTCGGCCTTCCCCGAGGATGCGCTGATCCGCATCGCGCCGGGTGAGATCCGCAAGCAGGGCCGGGTGCCGACCAACGGCAGCATCTTCTTTACCATCTTCCAGACCTTCATGAGCGGGCCGCCGCGCGACGGCAAGCCCTCGCCCTACTTCGGCGACTACCCGTCCGACTTCTTCGACTGCATCATCATCGACGAGTGCCACCGCGGCGGCGCGAATGACGAAAGCACCTGGCGCGGCATCCTCGACTACTTCGCCCCGGCGGTGCAACTCGGCCTGACCGCCACGCCCAAACGCCGCGACAACGTCGATACCTATGCCTACTTCGGCGATCCGGTGTTCATCTACTCGCTCAAGGACGGCATCAACGACGGCTATCTGACCCCGTTCCGGGTGCGCCAGATCGCCACCACCCTGGACGAGTATGTCTACACCCCGGATGACGCGGTGGTCGAGGGCGAGATCGAGAAGGGTCGCCGCTACACCGAGGCCGACTTCAACCGGATCATCGAGATCAAGGAGCGCGAGGCGCATCGCGTGCGGCTGCTGCTCGACCAGATCGACCAGCGTGAGAAGACCCTGGTGTTCTGCGCCACCCAGGAGCACGCCCTGGCGGTGCGCGACCTGATCAACCAGATGAAGACCGGCGGCGATCCCAACTACTGCCACCGCGTCACCGCCGATGACGGCAGTCTGGGCGAGCAGCACCTGCGCGACTTCCAGGACAACGAGAAGACCATCCCGACCGTCCTGACCACCTCGCAGAAGCTCTCGACCGGCGTGGACGCGCGCAATGTCCGTAACATCGTGCTGATGCGCCCGGTCAACTCGATGATCGAGTTCAAGCAGATCATCGGTCGCGGCACCCGGCTCTACGAGGGCAAGGACTACTTCACCATCTACGACTTCGTGAAGGCGCATCAGCACTTCAATGACCCGGAGTGGGATGGCGAGCCCATCGCTCCGGAACCGTTCGAGCCAAAGCCGGACGGTGAAGTGAATCGCCCACCGAAGGCAAGCACGCCGACCACCAGCTACGACCCCAAACCCCGCGCCAAGGTGCGGCTGGCCGACGGCAAGGCGCGCTCCATCCAGCACATGATGTGCACCAGCTTCTGGCATCCCGATGGCACGCCGATGTCGGCGCAGCAGTTCCTGGAATTGCTGTTCGGCAAGCTGCCGGACTTTTTCACGGATGAGGCCGAGCTACGCGCCCTGTGGAGCGTGCCGGACACCCGCCGCAAGCTGCTCGACGGCTTGGCCGAGAAAGGCTTCGGCCGCGAGCAGTTGGCCGAGATGCAGCGCATCATCGACGCCGAGCAGTGCGATCTGTTCGATGTGCTGGCCCATGTCGCCTACGCCTTGCCACCGCAGACCCGCGAGGAACGCGCCGCCCACGCCCACACCTGCATCGCCGCCGCCTTCACCGACAAGCAGCGCGTATTCCTCGACTTCGTCCTGGCCCATTACACCCAGGTCGGGGTGGAGGAACTGGATCTGGAAAAGCTGACCCCGCTGCTGCGCCTCAAGTACCACAATTCGCTGGCCGACGCAGTCGCCGAACTCGGCAACCCGGAGGGCATCAAGGCCGCGTTCGTTGGCTTCCAGCGCTTCCTGTATGGGCATGTGGCCTGAGATGACCACAAGCACCCTCGCCCTCACTCCCCACGGTCATCTGGCCGTGGTCACCGCGGCCGACGCCCCGCCGCTGCCGTTCGAGCTGGCCAAGCAACTGGTGATGGACAGCGTCCTTGGTTCAGGCAGGGTCCTGCTGGGGCTTGGCGCAGAGCACGTCGGCGCGGCGCTGCCGCCGGTGATCAGTTGGTGGCGGGACCTGGCCGTCCGCTATCTGACCGCGCTGTGCACACTGCCCGAGGTGGAGGAGCGCCTTCCGGGGCAGGTGCAGCCGCCGGAGGCCGGCGAGCTGCAGGCCCTGGCATGGTCAGCGCCGCCGATGGACGGGGCGGAATACCTGTCGGTTGAGGTGCTGGAGCGGTTGTGGCTGGAACTCGACGCCGCCTTGCACACCGCGCTCGCGACTACGGGCCAGTCCCTGGTCCTGTTCCTGAAGGCGCGCAATCCGGCGTGGAACCTCGTCGGCCGGGTCCACGTCCATCTCGCGGAAAACCGCAAGGATGAGCAGTTCCCCTTCGCCTTCCTCGCCACCTACACCACCCGGCTGTCGGCACAGGGCAAGGCGCAGCACCGGCCGTTGGGCGAGGCGCTGCGTGAATACGCGGCGGCGGCCGACAAGGAGCGGCTGCTCGCCCTGCTGGCGCCGCTGCAGCGCGCTGGCGAGGGCTGCATGTGGCTCAAGGGCCTCGTCGACCGGCGCGAGATATTCCAGCCGCTGCGCTGGACCGTCGGCGAGGCGCTCACCTTCCTGCACGACGTGCCGAAGCTGGAGCACGCTGGCGTGGTGGTGCGCATGCCGGCGCAGTGGCGGGCCAAGCGGCCCGCGCGCGCGACGGTCAGCGCCACGGTGGGAGGGAATCAACCGTCGCATGTCGGACAGAACGCATTGCTCGACTTCCAGGTGGCGGTGGCCATCGATGGCGAACCGCTGACCGCTGCCGAAGTAAAAGGACTGCTCGCCGACAGCCGGGGGCTGGTGTTCATCCGTGGCAAATGGGTCGAAGTCGACCAGGAGCGGCTGCAGCAGACCCTGACGCATTTCCAACAGGTCGAGCGCCTGGCGAGTGAGCAGGGCCTGGGCTTCCACGAGGCCATGCGCCTGCTGGCCGGGGCCGGTGCGACCATCGGCGGCGCAGATGCGACGACCGCGCCCGAGTGGGCGCAGGTGAACGCCGGGCCATGGTTGGCCGAAACGTTGGCAGGATTGCGCGGGCCGCAGGGTCTGGCAGCGGTCGACGCCGGTCCCGACCTGCATGCCACGCTGCGACCCTATCAGGAGATCGGCCTCCGCTGGCTGCACCTGCTGTCGCGGCTGCGCCTTGGCGCCTGTCTGGCCGACGATATGGGCTTGGGCAAGACCATCCAGGTACTGGCCCTGCTGCTGGTGCGCAAACGCGACGAAGGCCCGGCCCCGAGCCTGCTGGTGGCGCCAGCCTCGCTGCTCGCCAACTGGGCGCAGGAGGCGGCTCGCTTCGCGCCTGGTCTGCGCGTGCTGGTGGCGCACACCTCCGTGATGCCGGCCGAGGAGTTGGCGACGTTGCCGGTCGAACGCCTCGCTGAGGCCGATCTGGTCATCACCAGCTACGGCTCGCTACACCGCTTCGCCTGGGTCACAGCCACCACCTGGCGGTTGGCCGTGCTCGACGAGGCGCAGGCGATCAAGAACCCGGGCACGCGGCAGACCAAGGCGGCGAAGACGATGCAGGCTGGCTCGCGCCTGGCCCTCACCGGCACGCCGATCGAGAATCGCCTGACTGATCTGTGGAGCATCTTCGACTTCGTGAATCCAGGGTTGCTCGGCGGAGCCAAGCCCTTCACCGCCTTCGCCAAAGGCCTGGCCGACAGCCCTGGCGGCTACGCGCCGCTGCGCCGACTGGTGCAGCCCTATATCCTGCGGCGGCTCAAGACCGACACGTCGGTGATCAACGATCTGCCGGACAAGATCGAGCAGAACGCCTATTGCAGCCTATCGCGCAAGCAGGCAGCGCTCTACCAGCAGGCGGTGGACGATCTGACCAGGGCGCTCGACGAAGGTGTCGAAGGCGTGGCGCGCAAAGGGCTCGTGCTGGGCTTCCTCACCCGCATCAAACAGATCTGCAACCACCCCTCGCAATGGCTGGGCGACGGCGGCTGGGCCGAGGCCGACAGTGGCAAACTGGTCCGCCTGCGCGAACTGGCCGAGGTCATCGCCGCCAAACAGGAGAAGATGCTGGTGTTCACCCAGTACGCCGAGACCACCGCGCCGCTCGCCGCCTTCCTGGGTAGCCTCTTCGGCCGCGCGGGCTGCGTGCTGACCGGCGCCACCGCAGTGAAGGGCCGCCAGGAACTGGTCGCCCGCTTCCAGAAGGACG
Source organism: Planctomycetota bacterium (assembly GCA_044352625.1). Classification (GTDB taxonomy): domain Bacteria; phylum Planctomycetota; class UBA11346; order UBA11346; family UBA11346; genus JAKLKR01. The sequence goes on along the minus strand of JBILDK010000169.1, from coordinate 434 downwards.
AGACCGTACCGTTTTTCGTCCTCTCGCTCAAGGCCGGCGGATCGGGCCTCAACCTCACCGCCGCCGCGCATGTCGTGCACTTCGACCGCTGGTGGAATCCTGCGGTCGAGAGCCAGGCCACCGACCGCGCCTTCCGCATCGGCCAGAAGCGCAACGTGATGGTCCACAAGTTCGTTTGCCGTGGCACAGTCGAGGAGAAGATCGACGCCATGATCTGCGACAAGAAGCGGCTGGCTGCCGACCTCCTCGATGCCGGTGGCGGCGAGGTGAAGCTGACCGAACTGGACGACGCTGAACTCTTGCGTTTGGTCAGCCTCGACCTGAACTCCGCCACCAGCGAAGGATAGCCATGTACTACCAGTGGGCGCCCTACGTCTCTGTCGCCGAACGCCGCCGCAAGGCCGCTGGCGAAATGGCCAAGCTGGCCAAGGCCG
>JBILDK010000168.1:0-6138 GCA_044352625.1 Planctomycetota bacterium | reverse complement strand
CCATTGCTGCTGGTGATGGCGAAATGGTATTCGCAAAGCCGGAACCTCCGGTCGCGATGACGTCCCTCGACCCAGTTGCACCCGTACCGGCTGTGCCCCTGTTCGAAATGCCGGATGCCAGGCCAAATCCTCTCCAGTGCCTCCTGGCGATCCGGCTTGAACGTCCAGCCGAAAGCCTCCGCCCAGGCGCGCAAGGCAGCGAGCCGTCGCTGTTCAATACGATGCGCCACCCACACCAGGGTAACGACCACCGCCACCACCAGGATGGCGATGCCGAAAACCGCACCCTGATCCATCAGCGCATGAGCAGACAGGCGAATACGGCGGCGACGGCGAAGATCCAGCCCGCAACCGACATCGCCTGCCATAGGGCAATGCGCCCCTGGAGGGTGGTCAGATCGCGTTCCAACGCAGCGATACGCTCCTTTTCGGCGGTGATCACATTGAGGATGCCCGAGCGCGTGGTGGGCAGTCGGTCGCTGCCCTCGCCACCGAGGTCGATTTTGAGCATTTCAAGCTCTTTGGACAACTCGTCAGGAGTCTGCTGCCGGTCCATGGGTAACTTGGCGGTCATCTTCCGGATGGTCGCAACCAGCGCTGCAGGTACATCAGCGCACAGCTGGTCGAGGGGCGGCGGTTCGGTTTCAATGTGGTCGCGCATTACCTTGCTGCACGAACCAGAGAAAAACGTGCGCCCGGCGAGCATGTGGAACAGGCTGGCGCCGAGCGAGTAGATGTCGCTGCGCACATCGAGATTGCGCTCGCCGCGGGCCTGTTCGGGGCTGATGTAATCGGGCGTGCCGATGGTAGTGCCCTCTTGCAGCAGGACCGCATCGTAGGCGCTCTGAATGAAGCCGAAATCAGCCAGCTTTACGATGCCGTCCTTGGTCAACATGATATTGGCCGGCTTGATGTCGCGGTGTACGATGTCGTGGCTGGCGAGGTACTTTAGCGCCTGGCACACCTGCAGGCAAATCTCGATGGTCTTCTCGACCGGTACCTGGCCGTGATGCTTGATCAGATCTTCGACGGTGACGCCGTCGATGTACTCCATCGAGAAATAATAGAGCCCCTGGTACTTGTTGACGTCGAACACCTGGATCAGGTGCTGGTGCGAGAGCTTGCCCGCAGCGCGCGCCTCGAGCAGGAAACGCTTGCGGAACTCGTCGTCCTCGGCCCATTTGTTGTGCAGGATCTTGAGCGCCACGGTGCGATGCATCGAGAGCTGTTCGGCAAGGTACACCTCGCCCATGCCGCCCTCGCCGATCTTCTTGAGGAGTTTGTAGCCCCCGATCTGCTTCTTGACCAGCAGCCCGCCCTCGCTCTTGGCGCGTTCATCACGCAGGATGCGCTTGAGTGCCTTGGTCAGACGGTCGGCGGTCTGGGCATCGATGATGCCCTCGCTCACCAGCACATCGGCCAGCGTCGATGAGCCGGTCCGCACTTTGTCCATGGCTCCATCAAATTGATCGGGGGTGATCAGCCGCCCTTCGATGGCGAGCTGGCCGTAACGAAAGTCTTCATCCAGTTCGCTGTTAGCCACGTTGTTCACTACGTCCTGTTCGGTAACGGGTGCGGTAATCTAGCGGAGAGACAGGATCCCCTCAATCCGGTGGGTCGCAACCCCGACCATGACCCTCACACACCGCGACCACCGGCCCGGCACCCATCCGAAAAAAAACCGGCGACCGCTTTTTGTGCGAATCGCCGGTATTTTCCGTGGTGCCCAGAAGAGGAATCGAACCTCCGACCTTCGCATTACGAATGCGCTGCTCTACCGCTGAGCTATCCGGGCGGCGGGCAAGAGACTAGAGCGCTTGTCCGTCCTGGCAACCCAGTGCCCTTGCCAGAACATGCCCACTGCTCACGGCCAGCCGTCCGTTCCCGGTTTCGATCAGTAGAGCGCCGTCTGCAGCGATGCCAACGGCAGTGCCGGTTACGCGGCGCTCTCCATCGACCACGGTGATTACCTGTCCGGACAACGCGTCACGGTCGGCGATTTGCGGCAAAAGGCGCGCAAACCCACCGTCTGCCACCAGGCCGGCAGCCTCCAGCAGATAGCGCCGGATCCCGTGCAGCAAAGCTATGTCATCTGGCGGCACTCCGCCGTCGGCAAGACTGGCCACCGGTATGGGCGGAGGCTCAGTCCACTGCGGATCACGATTGAGTCCAATGCCGATGACCAGCGCCGGACGCGGACCCCCAGCCCGCTCGCACAAGATGCCCGCCAACTTGTGGCCGCCGCGCACCACATCATTGGGCCACTTGAGACCGAGGCCGAGGTACGGGAGGTGGTCCTCGCAGGCGTGGATCACCGCCAATCCTGCTGCGAGCGCCATGGGGCCTGCGTTCACCTCGCCTGGCAGGTCAATCACCACACTCGCCGTGAGCACCCCCGCGGGCGCCAGCCAGCTACGACCTTGGCGACCTCGGCCAGCGGTCTGACGGGTTGTCCATACGACCGCTCCGTGAGCCAGGGCAGCGACGTGGTCGACTGCCCAGGTGTTGGTGGAGGGACAGGTGTCCAGAACGATCAGCCAACTGGACATACGGAAAAACCCCACGCGCTCACGCGTGGGGTGGAGGAATATCCAGACCGTGCTGACTTGTTCAGCGGCTGACGGCCGCGGCCTTGGCCTCGGCGCGCTCGCCCTGGATGCGCTTCTCAAGCTTGCGCGACTCGCGACGCTTGGTCTCGCTGGGCTTGTCGTAGAAAAGGTTCTTCTTGATGTCCTTGGTCAGGCCTTCCTTCTCGCAGCGCTTCTTGAAGCGGCGGAGGGTCTTTTCCAGGGGTTCGCCATTACGGGCTTCGACACGGATCATGCTGTATCTCTAAGGGTGAGGGGCAGAAGGCTAGCAGGATTATTGCCGGCGCAAGTCTCAGTCGGCAATCTCGACCGCACACGGGCTGCGGTCAGGATGACTGAGAATCTGATAGAATTCCTCGGCATCGGCGTTCTGCAGACGGATGCAGCCGTGGCTGACCTGCGCCTGCATCTTGCCATCGACCCCGGTGTAGCCGTGGATGCCGATGCCTGATTCACCGAGCTCCTTGGCATCAAAGGGCATCCAGATCGGACCAAGGATGTTTTCAGGATCGCCAAACTTGAGCACCTGCTTGGTGATGGGGTGGGTCCAATCCGGGTGATAGACGCGGTTGATGAGGCGGGTCTTGCCGTTGGGGGTCGGCGATTCCTTGGCACCGTGACTGATGATATAACGCTTGGCGAACATGCCGCCAATGAAGAGATCCATGACGTAATCACCCTTGTCGATGCGCAGGGCAAAGCCCTTGTCGGCTCCCTGCTGCTCGTTCAGGCGCAGTATTTTGAGGCTGTCGCCAATGCGCAGCTTGCTGTCATTGACATCCTTGCCGCGCAGGCGGTTGAGAAACTCACGGCTCATTCCGTACTTCTTGGCGATGGCCTCGGGATTCTCACCAGAGGAGACCACATGGGTACCGAACAGGCGATCGGCGGGCCAGTTGGTTTTACTGAAAAAAAGCGCCTGGGCTAACGGGGACAACCGGTCCTTGATGAGCGCCTCTTCACGGTCTTTGAGCCCCGGCTGGTTGTAGAGACCGCGCAGGGCGGTCGAGTACAGCCGGGCCATGTTTGGAGCCTGGGCGCCGGTGACAGGATCACCCCCAGCCGCGTTCCACAGGGTGTCCGCCTCATCGAGCGATTGCTTGGCAGCGACGGACATTTGGGCCCCGCCGGCAAACACTGGAACACCGCCCGGAGCCAACTGTGCGGCCAATTGGGCCTGCTCGACCTCAGCTTGAGCCAGGGCCTGTTGTTTACTGGAGTACATGAACCAGCCGCCTGCCCCGAGGGTGGCGACGAGGATGAGGATGATGACGACTTTCATGGGCGGGCAGGATGCCGACGCCGGGACGGTAGGCAATGAGCTCCGTGCCATGTATCATCACCGGCGCATCATCCATCGCCACCGCGAGAAGACCCGCGCCCAACAGCTGTGAACGATGCGCACTGTTCATGTCGGGCAGGTTGGTATTGACATGGGTTGTTTCGCACTCTATAACGGTTCACATGAACACTCTCCCTCCTGGCCAAACCCGCATTCTTACCTACTTTGCCGACGCTGAGGACAGTGGCCGCCAGCCCAGCAGGGCCGAAGTGGCCAAGGTGATGGGCTATGCTTTTCCCTCCGCCGTCAGTAAGCACGTCGATGCTTTGGTCCGCAAGGGTTACCTCGAAGCCGATCGCAAAAAGAAGCGCAATGTGCTCCTGACTGAGCGTGGATGGTCTGCCATCAACCGCACCCCCGCGCGCATGGGAGTGCCGGTGATCGGCTCAATCGCCGCCGGCACTCCGATCCTTGCCACTGAAAGCCGTGCCGGCTACATTGAAGACCTCCAGCCCAAGCCCGGTCGTTTCGCCCTCACCGTCCGCGGCGATTCCATGGTCAATGTCGGCATCCTTGATGGTGATTTGGCCATCATCCAGCACGGTAGCGCGGTCAATGATGGTGACATCGCCGCGGTGGTCGTCGAAGGCGAGGCCACCCTCAAGCGGGTACGCAATTACCCTGACCGGATGGAGCTCATTGCCGAAAATCCCGCCTACCCGCCGCGGATCATTCCGCGCAGCGAGATGGGCAATGTGCAAATCGTCGGTCCGCTCTGCTTTGTATATCGGGTGGTCCGCTAAACTGCCCAGATGGACACTGTCCATCCAGTTCCGGGGATACGATCCCCGCTCCTCATTCATCATCTTTCATACCCTGGATCCATCATGCCCGAGCCCAAAGCCGAATCCAAAGCCGACGTCAAGAGTGATGTCAAGCTTGATCCCAAACACGACACCAAAACCGAAAGGGCTAACTTCACGGGCTCGGCTCCGGAACGACCCGTTGCCAGCGCCGCGGATCTTTCCGCCAAACGCAAAGCCCTCGACTCGGCCCTTGATCAGATCGACAAGGTCTACGGCAAGGGCTCGATCATGCGCTTGGGCAACATCGAAAAAGTCGATGTTGGTGCTATTCGCACCGGGTCGCTCTCGCTTGATATAGCTACGGGCATCGGCGGCGTACCACGCGGTCGTATCGTCGAGATATTCGGTCCGGAGTCCTCCGGCAAGACCACTCTCGCCTTGTCCATCGCTGCCCAGGCCCAAAAAGAGGGCGGCACGGTGGCGTACGTCGATGCGGAGCATGCGCTCGACCCCAGCTATGCCGAGAAGATCGGTGTGCGTCTGAACGACCTGCTGGTCAGTCAGCCTGGCCACGGGGAACAGGCGCTTGATATTGTTGACACCCTGGTCCGGTCAAATGCAGTTGATGTCGTGGTGGTTGATTCCGTCGCCGCCCTGACTCCCAAAGCCGAACTCGAAGGCGACATGGACGATAGCAGCGTCGGTGTTCAGGCGCGGATGATGTCCAAGGCCATGCGTAAACTCGCTGGCAACATCAATACCAGCCGCACCACCGTCATCTTTATCAACCAGATCCGCGAAAAGATTGGTGTCATGTTTGGCAACCCCGAGACTCAGCCTGGTGGCCGGGCCCTCAAATTTGCTGCCAGTCTGCGCCTCGATATCCGTCGGGTCACCTCGATCACTGATGGTGATCGCCAGTCTGGCAACCGGGTTAGGGTCAAGGTGGTCAAGAATAAGGTCGCCGCACCGTTTACCAAAGCTGAATTCGATATCATGTTCAACGAGGGTATCAGTTACACCGGCGATGTTCTCGATCTGGCCGTGATCGCCAAGATCGCCAACAAAAGTGGCGCCTGGTTTACTTACGGCACAGAAAAACTCGGCCAGGGTCGCGAGAATGCCAAGCAATACCTCAAAGATAACCCCAAGGTTTGCGAAGAAATTGCTGCCAAGGTCCGCACCTGTGGGATCAACTTCCTCGCCGTGGGCAGCGCCAAGGAAGATTAGGGGACACCGCACGTGCTATCGCTAACAGTATGTTCAATCCCGTGCGGATCGGGAGGGTGTGTCTCCCAACGCTGAGGATAGCCGGACCTGCGGTTGCCATGGGTACCCCCCCACCACCAGCGTCGCTGGAATGTGGGGGGATTACCGCCGCTCTTGACCCCTGCGCGCGGTAAGCCGTCACGCAGTCGAGCGAAGGCGCCGGTCGGTACGCATGAACGCCAAGCCACCTGGC
>JBILDK010000167.1:0-6140 GCA_044352625.1 Planctomycetota bacterium | reverse complement strand
GTCGTCGCCGGTGGCGGCGCGGCGGAACAAGCCCACCGCCTCACCCACCCAGGTGGGCGACTTGAGCCGGCCTTCGATCTTGAGGCTGGTCACGCCCCGCGCTGCCAGCTCGGGCACCAGCCGCACTGCCGACACGTCCTTCATGTCCATGGGCCGGGCGCGCTCGCCGCCATTGCACGACCAGCCGACGCGGCAGATCGAGGTGCAGGTGCCACGGTTGCCGCTGTGCCCGCCGACCCACGAGGTCAGCGAGCAGCGGCCCGACACGCTGAAGCACAGTGCGCCCTGGGCGAAGACCTCGATCTCGGGCCCGCAGGCGGTGCACGCGCCGATCTCGTCCAGGCTCATCTCGCGCGCCAGCACCACGCGGCGCGCGCCGAGTCCGTGCAGCAGCGCGACCCCGGCCGAGGACGACACGCCGGCCTGGGTGCTGGCGTGGACCTGCAGCGTGGGGAAGGCCGTGGCACAGGCCCTGGCCACCGCGAACAGCCCGGGATCCGCCACCAGCACCGCATCGATGCCACACTGTGCCGCCCACGCCAGGGTGCGCGCCGCGCGCCCCAGCTCGCGGTGGCCGACCTGGATATTGAGGGTCAGGTGGGCCTTGGCCCCGGCGGCGTGGACCTGGGCCACCATGGTGGCGAGCTCGGCGACGTTGAATCCCGCCGCGCCGCGTCGCGCATCCAATTCGCCTAAACCGAAATACACCGCCTCGGCCCCGGCCGCGAGGGCGGCGGCGAGCTGGTCGGGGCCACCAGCGGGGGCGAGGATCTCGATTGGCATGGGCGGAGCATCATGGCTGGAAAAGGGCCGGCGGAAGCGCGGACGCCCTCCGGGGCTCTGGCGCCTCGCGAGCGTCGAGCCGGGGGGCGAATCCTCCTCACCCACCGCCTGCGACTCAATTCCGTCGCCTCGCTTGCTCTCCTGCTTTCATATATTATATATGATTCATGAGCGCACCCCTCCCGACCGCCCCGTTTGCCCCGTTTGCCTTTCCCAACGGCGACGACCTACGCGCGGAATGCGCCCGGATCGGGGTCGAACTGCCGTGGTCCGATGACCTCTCGATCCTCAGCAGCCCGATCACCATCGCCGGGCGCACCCTGCCCAACCGCTTTGCGGTGCAGCCGATGGAGGGCGTGGATAGCGAACCGGACGGCAGCCCCAGCGAACTGACCCGGCGGCGCTACCAGCGCTTCGCCGGCGGTGGCGCCAGCCTGTTGTGGTTCGAGGCGGTGTCGGTGGTGCGTGCCGGGCGTTCCATTGGTCGGCAGCTGTGGATCACGCCGGAGAACGTGGACAGCTACAAAAAGCTGGTTGAGGAGACCCGCGCCATCGGCCGCGCCGCCACCGGCCACGACCCGCTGATCATCTGTCAGCTCACCCATTCCGGCCGCTGGTCGCGCCCCGACGGCGTAGCGGCCCCGATCATCGCCCAGCGCATCCCCGCTCTCGACGGGGCGACCCAGGGTGCCGAGCAGCACTACGTCACCGATGACGAATTCGACGCCATGCAGGACGACTTTGTCCACGCCGCGAAACTCGCGATGTTGGCGGGTTTTGACGGGGTCGATTTCAAGGTGGTCCACGGCTACCTTCTGGCAGAACTGCTCGGTGCCCACGAGCGCCCCGGGAAATACGGCGGCAGCTACGCGAATCGCACCCGCTTCCTGCGCGAGGGGTTTGCGCGCATGCGTCAGGAGCTCGGCCCACAGGCCATCGTCACCAGCCGCCTGACCCTGCTCGAACCGAGTCCGTTCCCCCACGGCTGGGGCGTGCGCGCCGAGCCTGGCTCGACCGCCATCGATCTCGATGAGCCCTCACGCCTCTACCGCGAGTTGATCGCGTGGGGCGCCCCGGTGACCAATGTCAGCCTCGGGCATCCGCGCTACCAGCCGCACCTCAACCGCCCACACGACCAGTCCTTGGCCGGGGTCGCCAAGCCGCCCGAGCACCCGCTCATCGGCGTGCGTCGCTTCATCGACATGACCGCCCACGCCCAGCGCCTCGACCCGGCAGTGCCGCTGGTGTCAGCGGGCCTGTCGTGGTTACGTCAACACATGGGCAATGTCGGCGCGGCCATGATCCGCGACGGCCAGAGCACCTTCCTCGGCCTCGGACGCATGGCGTTTGCCTATCCGGATTACCCCAAGGTCCTGCTCGCGGGCAGCGCACCCGATCTCAAAAAGGTCTGCATTTCCTGCTCGATGTGCAGCCAGATCATGAAGGACGCGGTGGCCGAGACCGGCTGCGTGGTCCGCGACAAGGCGATCTACGCCCCGAAGTACGCCCTCGGCCGCAAAGCGGCCAAGGCGAAGGGGATGGCGTAGCCCGTACCGTCGAGCTGAGGGCGCGTTGGCCTGGACACCAGCCCGCTCTCCTCGGCCCGATGCACGGCGCACAAACACCGTGCTAGCGGCGCTACCGCACGCGTTTCGCACTCGCCGCCTCGGCGGCGAGCATGGCCTGATGGTAGCGTGGCGAGATCCCGAATGTGGTTTCGTAGCGGCTGTGGCCCTCGGCCACCAGGGTGGCGTTGAACAGCTCGTCACCTGCGGGGCCTGGCGGTCCGGCCTCAATCCACATCCAGCCCAGGGCGCGGTCGTGCCGGTCGAGGTCGATCAGGCCGTGGCGGCGTTCAAATTCGATCCGTACGGCTTTGCCGGCGAGGTAGGACTTGGCCCAGGCCGAGGACTCCCGGCCGGCATCGGTGTTGCGGCTGGCGTCGGCATGGACCGACTCGGCGGTGTCCACGCCCCGCAGGCGCACCGCCAGGGCGAGATCGCCGTAGCGGACCTCCACCGTGTCGCCGTCCCGGACCTTGAGCAGCCGGACCGGCTCGCCACTGGTCAGTGGCGGCGGCAGCAACCCCGGAAACCAGACGTACAGCCAGCCCGATGATTCCAGCCAGGCGCCGCCGCCGCCCAGGCCAATCAGTGCCAGCAGGACAGCAGCGGGGCCACGCGCACGGGGCAGACGAAGGGGTGGTTTCATGGTGGCAGGATGCGAGGGTTTGGCTCGGTGATATCGGCACAATCGCCTATTATTGGCTAGGGGAACGGCTGGGCAGATGAACTGGTGACGCATGGACTTGATGCACGGAATGGTTCAAAGGTCCCCGTTGGCAGGGCTTTCTACTGGAGTCACTCCGGATAAATCCTATAAGCCCGCCCTCCCCCGGGGATTCACCATGGACGTTGCCAGTCCGGTTATCGCTGCCGCCAGTCCGAGCGTGTTCGCTGTCGTGTTCCCACTGACCATGCTGCTGCTCATTGCCGTGGCGGTCCCCACCGCCCTGGTGGTCATCAATCGGATCCTGTCCGGCTGGGCGGTGGGTCGCAAACTCGACACCGCCGGTAAGCAGGAACCCTACGAATCCGGCCTGCCCGGGGTGGTCGGTACCGCTGGCGAGCGCTTCTCGATCAAGTTCTACCTCATCGCCATGCTCTTCCTGGTGTTTGACATCGAAGTCGCGTTCCTTTACCCATGGGCGGTCCAGTTCAACCACGGCGGCTGGGGCATGGTCGGGGTGCTGGTGTTCTTCCTGGTGCTGCTCGAAGTCGGTTACCTCTACCTCTGGCGCAAGGGCGCCCTGGACTGGGACAAGTAAGATGGTGTTCAAGCCCACGCCCGCCACAGTCACTCCCGAGGTCAACCTCGGCGACGCCTTCATCACCACCCGGGTCGATGCGGTGGTCAACTGGGGCCGGCGCAACAGCCTGTGGCCGTTCCCCTTCGGCACCGCCTGCTGCGCCATCGAGTTCATGGGCATGGTCAGCTCGATGTTCGATGTGTCGCGCTTCGGCGCCGAGCTGGTGCGCTTCAGCCCGCGCCAAGCCGACCTGCTGATCATCGCCGGCACCGTGACCTACAAGCAGGCGCCGGTGCTGCGCCGCATCTACGAGCAGATGCTGACCCCGCGCTGGGTGATCAGTGCCGGGGCCTGCGCCACCTCCGGCGGGTTCTACGACTGCTACTGCACCGTGCCCGGCATCGACGAGATCATCCCGGTGGATGTGTACGTCGCCGGCTGCCCGCCGCGGCCCGAGGCCTTCCTCGAAGCCATCGTGCAGATCCAGCAGCGCATCAGCACCGAGTCGATCCGCGAACAGAAGGTGATCGGAGCATGAGCGACGCCCACCACGACCACGCCGCCGCGACCGAGCGCCCGGCCATCCAGTCCGGCCTGCCGGTCGAGCGCCTGCGCGAGATCCTGATCACCCGCGTCGCCGCGGTGGCCGACCCCCGGGACCTGCGCGGCACCACCGTGATCGTGAGCGCCGAGCGCCTGCGCGACGCGGTGCTCCTGCTGCGCGACGAGGCCGACCTGCGCTTCGACCAGCTCGTGGACATCAGCGGCGTGGACTATCTTGCTTTCCCCGGCCATCGCGGCCCGCGCTATGCCGTGGTCTACCTGTTCAAGAGCACCGTGTTCCGCCATCGCGTGACGCTCAAGGTCGAGGTCGATGAGGACGCCGCCCAGGTGCCCTCGATCCATGACCTGTTCCTGATCGCGGACTGGGCCGAGCGCGAGACCTGGGACCAGTACGGCGTGGTCTTCGCCGGCCATCCCAACCTCAAGCGCCTGCTCAACCACCACGAGTTCCACGGCCATCCGCTGCGCAAGGACTACCCCTGCCAGAAGCGCCAGAAGCTCTCGGTCAACGATCCCATGATCGACCAGCTCGAAGCCCGGCTGAAGAAGCGCGGCTACACCGTGACCGAGCACGGCGCGGTGGAGCCCGGTGCGCCCATGACCTACAACGACCAGGCCGGAGCCGCCCGATGAAGGCCCGCACGCCCGCCGGCGACATCGCCGACCTGATGACCGTGAACATCGGTCCCAGCCACCCCGCGACCCACGGCACCCTGCGCATCTTCACCGCGCTTGAGGGCGAGCGCATCGCCGCCGCGACCTGCGAGATGGGCTACCTGCACCGCGGCTTCGAGAAGATGATCGAGCAGGGTACCTACCAGCAGGTGCTGCCCTACACCGATCGCCTGAATTACTGCTCGGCGATGATGAACAACATCGCTTTTTGCAAGGCGGTCGAGGGCATGTTCGGCGTCACGGTGCCGGAACGCTGCATCACTGTCCGCATCATCCTCACCGAGCTGTCGCGCATCATCGACCACCTGGTGTGCGTGTGCGCCAACCTGGTGGATCTCGGCGCGCTGACCAACTTCTGGTACTTTTTCAACCGCCGCGAGGACGTCTACAAGATCTGGGAGAAGCTCTGCGGCGCACGGTTGACCAACACCGTTACGCGCATTGGCGGCATGTACCGCGATGTGTATCCCGACTTCGCCAGCGACGTACGCGCGGTGCTGCCCGGCATCGAGGACGCCGTGCGCGAAGTGCGCGGATTGATTGAGCACAACCGCATTTTCATCGACCGCACCAAGGACGTGTGCCCGGTGAGCGCCGCGGATGCGATCTCCTGGGGCTGGACCGGCCCGTGCCTGCGCGCCAGCGGCGTGGACCGCGATCTGCGCAAGGACGACCCGTACTACGGCTACGACACCTACAAATTTGACACCGTGATCGGCACCGCCGGCGACACGTTTGATCGCATCATGGTGCGCATGATCGAGATGCTGGAGTCGGTACACATCGTCCACCAGGCCCTCGACCGGCTCAAGCCCGGCCCGATCAATTCCACCGACGCCCGCCTGATGCTGCCCGCGCGCCAGCAGGTCTATCACGACATGGAAGCCCTGATCAACAGCTTCAAGCTGATCTACGAGGGCGTGCGGCCCCCGGCCGGCGAGTACTACGACGCCTTCGAGGCGGCCAATGGTGAGCTCGGCTACTGGATCGTCTCCGACGGCGGCACCAATCCCTATCGCATCAAGGTGCGTCCGCCCTGCCTGACCCAGTTCGCGGCCTTCGGGCCGATGATCGAGGACACCCTGGTGGCTGACGCCGCCGGAACGCTGGGCTCGATCAACATCATCGCCGGAGAGTTGGACAGATGAGCGGATGTGCCGTAAATCCCGCGACCGTGCAGCCTGCCGGGCTCACCGTCGCCGGCGTAGCGGAGCGCATGGCGCGCTTTCAGCCGCGCGTCGACGAGCTGCTGCGCCGCTTCCCGGTCAAGCGCGGGGCGCTCCTGCCGGTGCTGTGGCTGGTGCAGGAG
>JBILDK010000166.1:0-6141 GCA_044352625.1 Planctomycetota bacterium | reverse complement strand
GTTTGGGCCAGTGACCTCGACTGTCGTCTCGTGAGTGTTGCGGCAACTGGTCCCGACCATCACGGTATAGCACCCCGCAACGGCGGATACCGGTGGTGCCGAGCCAAGGACGGAACCCACAGGTGCAAAGGCGCTGACCGGGATGAAAAAGGTCACGGTCGTGGAGTCCCCGGGCCGCAACTCGACACGGGCGAAGTCGCGCAGCTCACAGACCGGTCGGGTGGCGATGCCGGGCGTGGCGCGCAGATAGAGCTGCACCACCTCGGTGCCGGCTCGTGATCCGGTGTTGCGCAGCACGGCGCGCACGGTCACCACGCCATCCTGGGCGACGACTACCGGCTCGACGGTCGGGGCCTCAAGGGCGAAGCTGGTGTAGGTCAGGCCGTGGCCGAACGGGTACAGCGGCTCGGCGGAGGCGAACAGGTAGCCGCGCCGTGCGGTGGGCTTGTGGTTGTAGGCGGCGGGGATCTGGCCGGTGGAGCGGGGATAGGTGATCGCCAGCTTGCCACTGGGAGCGTGGTCGCCGCAGAGCACGGCGGCGATGGCGGTCCCGCCCTCCTGACCCGGATACCATGCGTCGAGGATGGCCGGGGCGCGTTCGGCGATCGACAGGATGGCTAGCGGCCCGCTGTGGATCAGCACCACAACCACCGGCCGGCCGGTATCGAGCAGGGCGTGGACCAGGTCCTCCTGGCGGCCGATCAGGGCGATGGAATCCCGATCACCGAGGTGATCTTCATGCCAGCCCTCGCGGTTGGTGTCCTCGTTGCCACCCACGACCACGACCACCGCATCGCAGCTCCGGGCCAGCTCTACCGCGGCCGCGATATCACGGTCATCCTCAGCGGGATCGGCCAGGGTCGCAGTGTCGGCGAACCAGTCGCCGCCTTCGCGGGTGATGGTGCAGCCCTTGGCGTAGGCCACCCGTTCGGATCCGAGGCGGGCTTCCAGTCCGGCAAGGATACTGACGCCGTGGCTGGGACGGTCGCTATAGCCGCCGAGATGCACGCCGGCGGCATTCGGCCCGATCACCGCCAGGCGGCCGATCGTCTGCGGATCCAGCGGCAGCAGGTCACCTGCGTTCTTCAGCAGGACCAGCGAGCGCAGCGCCGCTTCCACCGCCAGCTCACGATGCGGCTGGCAGCCGACCACGGTGGCCGCCTGTGCCGGTTCCACGAAGGGACGCTCGAAGAGTCCGAGTCGGAATTTGGCCGCCAGCACCCGCTCCACCGCGCGGTCGATGGGCTCGATGCCGATGCAGCCCTCGGCCACCGCCGCCTCCAGATGATGATAGACGAATGGTTCGGGGGTTTCGAGATCCACCCCGGCCAGCAGGGCCAGACCGGCGGCATCGGGGAAACCGCTGGCCACCTGGTGCCGCTCAGCGAGCTGGAGGATGCCGAAATAGTCGGACACCACCAGGCCGGTGAAACCCAGTTCGTCGCGCAGCACGGTCTGCAGCAGCCAACGGTTGGCGTGGCACGGCAGGCCGTTGATCTCGTGGTAGGCCGGCATCACTGCCGCGACCTTGGCCTCGCGGATCGCGGCTGCGAAAGGCGCGAGGTGGAGGTGGCGCAGGGAATCGAGGGCGATGTTGACTGGTCCGATGTTGGTCCCGGCCTCGGGCTGACCATGGGCGGCGAAATGCTTGGCGGTGGCCAGTACATGCCGGTCATCGATATCCCCATCACCACCCGCACCCTGGAGGGCCCGGATGCAGGCCACGCCCAGACGGGCCACCAGGAGCGGATCCTCGCCATAGGTCTCCTCGATCCGGCCCCAGCGCGGATCCCGGCCGAGGTCGAGGTTGGGACCCAGGGCCAGATGTCCGCCGCGGATGCGGATCTCGCGCGCGACCACGGTGAAGACACGGTGGATGAGTTCCGGATCCCAGCTTGATGCCAGGGCCAGCGGCTGCGGAAAATGGGTGCCGCCCTGCTCCATGTCCCCGTGCAGCCCTTCGCCATGGAACAGCACCGGGATGCCGAGCCGGGTATGGTCGAGCACCCAACGCTGCACCGCATTCGCGGCCTCCGCCGAGGGCCCCGGGTCGAGGCCTTCGCGCAGCCGCGCCAGGCTGCCCAGGCCCTGTCCAAGCAGCCGATGGGCGGCCTCCTGATCAATGCTGTCGCCACATGGCATCAACGTTGGCACCCACCGCCAGCGGCTGGTCAGTTGGGCAAGCTTTTCGGCGAGGGTCATCCGGGCCAGCAGATCAGCCAGACGGCGTGCCTGAGACAATGCGGGATTACGGAAGGGCAGGGGCATGGAGCCTGGACTCTATCCGATCGCGCGGCCCTGGCTTTCGGGTTCAACGCTCCGGCTTGGCATCGGGTGATGTGCGAACGGGTCCGTCCAGGCCCACGATGACCCGCGGGGGGTGCCCGGTAACCCGCAGGCAATCGTGGTGGCATTGGCTGTAGCTGCCATATCCGGCGGCGAACGCATGTGCCAGCAGCGTCCCTTGCCGGTTGCGGGCCAGGTCGAGAAAGCGTTCGACCCGGATCTCGCGCCGGAGATCCAACAGGGTACGCCCCGTGCCCGCAACGATGAGACGGCTCAGGGTCGCCGGGGCTACCCGGGCGACCTGGGCCAGACGGCTCCTGCTCGCCTCGGGATGGCGCTTCAACTCGGACAATGCCGCCGCCAATCCGGCATGGTGGATGGTTGGTTTGTCCTCCTCGTTCAGCGCGCTCCGGGCGACGTGCAGGAGAAGCTTTGCCGCAGGATCCCGTCCCGCGGCATCTCTGGCATCCCGCAGCAGGCAAAAGAGGACGTCGAGGCGGCGTACGCTCTCAGGTGATGGATGCACGCATGCTGAAGCCGGTGCCGGGAGGCCCGGATCAGGCATCATCGCGATATGCAATCGGAAATCACGACCGTGGTCCGACAACTGGTGGACCAAACCGGGTTGGATCCAGATGAGCGATCCGGGCAGAAGTTGATGCGTCTCGCCTTCGATGCGCAGGATGCCTGTCCCCTGCATGACGAGGTTGAGCTCGGCCAGGGGATGCGCATGCGGAGGAAACACCGACCGGGAGGGCGGGGGCGTTACAGCCCAAGGCGATTCCTGGTGAGGGCTGGCCATCACTTGATCATGGCCTGCCCTGCCACGGAAAGCATCAGAGACATGCGGCCCCGGCAGACCGGTGCGCCACACTTCAGCGGAGGCGGCGCGGTTCAGCCCGGATCATCCCACACGTCGCGGTTGATGGATCATTGTGAGTGGTTCATGGCTTCGAGCCACGGTTTTGCAGCGTCGGTGGCGTTCACCCGTTGGGTACGCGGATACAACGCTGCAACGCACGGTGTCGGAACCATCAACCATCAACTGCGTTTATACGAGTGAAACGACGAGACTTGGTGGCGAACATGGCAATGCCATCGTAAAAGTCACTGGATCGAACGCGGAGGCCAAGGCTTGCTATTCGAGCATCGGAATGCGCTTGTTGTGCATGATCCATTCGGCAAGGGGGAACTTCGCCTGCTGGCCGCGGAAGCGACCAGCGAGGACGTTAGACAAGTACCAATGGACGAACATGCCGAAGCGGGCCTCTCGCCACCCGCCCATGCTGGCATCACGCTCCGTAGCCGATTCGACTCGCGCGGTCGGGAGATCGGGAAGGGACGGTACCGCTGCTGCCTCGGCAGCACCCAGCCGCAGTGTAGCGAGGGTCAGGATGAGAGCGAGCGTGAGTCACATGGAGAATCGTGTTCCCGTTGGCGAGAGTGCAGGGAAGCCAAGGCTGGGCCCTCAGGACATTCCAGATCGGCGGCTGAGCCTCTAGCGGATCTCCGCCACTTTCAATTCGAACCGTCCTGCCCCCGGCTTTTCGAACGGTCCCGGGGTGGGATGCTGCGGATCACGTGGCTTGCCAACAAAGTCCACGTCGATGCGCAGTGGCGAGCCGTCAGGGTTGGTGTAGCCCTGCTTAGGCAGCGTGGCAAGGCCGAGGACCTCGGTGGTGACCAAGCGGGTGCGGTCAAAGGACGTCAGGGCGGGATCGACGGTGATGAACAGAAAGAAGCCCTCAGGGCGTTCCATCAGCCGTACCTGATCCGCAGTGTTCTCGGCCAGCACAAGCGGAGTCGGTTCATCATCGCGCGAGGAAGCCCCCCCAATGTAGGCATTGCCGGCCAGCAGGTCGGGCATGCGGCGCTTGGGGAGGTCGCCGATCCGGATGCCGGGACCGAACCAGTTGTTGAGGAACCGCTCATCGCCGTGCGGGAAGTTCTCATTTGATACATGGGCAGTGGAATTGGGCTGCAGCAGCGGGGTGTGCCGACCATCCCGCTGATGGATCTCCAGCCGTCCCACCATCAGGTTATGCACATAGGCCGATCCCTGCGCATTCAGGAAGACCGGGGTCCTGGAGAGCATGATATTGTTGTCGACCAGGGTCGGGCCGTGGCTGGCCTCGATGAAGATATCCCGACCATTGTCGTGGAGCAGATTGCGCGAGACCCGTGCCCCCTGGGCCATCCAATCCAGCCAGATGCCCAACGGGGTGCGATAGATGTGGTTGCCGGCGATGACCACATCGATGCCGCCGTGCAGCTTGATGCCGCCCTGTTCCATGCCTCCAAAGCGCCGACGGATCCAGATGTCGCGGATGACATTGCCGGTGATGGTGCTGAAGGCGCCGCCGAGGCTGCCGCAGACACCGGCCTGGCCACAGAACTCGATAAGGTTGTTGCGCACCAGATGATGCCCGACCCGGTCCTTGGACCAGGGGATAGTGTGGGTGCGGGACATGACGATCTGTTTTTCGTATCCAGGGCCTGAGCTCAACTCCACATCACGGTCGCTGTGGTACTTCCCGAGAGTGACGCCGGTGCAGGCGGAATTGCGGATCTCGTTGTTCTCAATGATCCAGCCCCGGCTCCAGTTGGTACCGATGACGCCAATCTGCTCCTTGGTCGGTGGCGCCCAGGGCGTCGCTGCGTCGCGCAGGATGAAGCCGCGTACGGTCAGGAAGTCGATGCCATTGCGGCTGGGATATAAGACCGTCTGGCGGACATTGACCTCGACCTCGTGGCGGTTCGGGTCCTGGTCGCCGAAATCGGCATGGACGGTGGTGGCTTCCGAGCCGACCTCTGCGAACCACCAGCCGAGCTTGTCCGTGGGCGTGAAGACCAGCTCCAGGTCCTTGGCCTCGGCCAGCCAGCGGCCGTTGATGTAGACCGATCCGGTGTGGTGCTTCTGCGTGGCGTTGGTGGCACCCTTGGTGCCGTCATCGACGACCTTGGCCTTGTTCTTGGCGGTGGGATCGGGGTTGAACCACGGACCGGATATCTCATCAGCGAACGGGTTGAAGCCAGTGAACATGGCATTGGGGATGACCGCCTTCCACACCCGGTCCTTCACGAGCGACCACCCCGTCACGACCTCTGAACCCCGGATCTCCACCCGTTCACCCGGGGCGGCCTGGTAGGTGATACGCTTGGCATCCGACTCGCCACCACGGGGCGGATCGACCCGTTCACGATAGATTCCGGCATGGACGGTGACGGTGTCGCCGGGGTTGGCGAGGTCGGCGGCGCGTTGGATGGTGCGCAACGGCTGCTGGGCGGTTCCCTGGGCAGTATCATTGCCAGTGACGGCAACGTGGAACTCGGCGGCGGAGGTGGTCCAAGCACAGGCAAAGACAAGGACCGTCATTAAAACTGAGTGTTGTGGCATGGTTAGGCCTTGGACAGGTGGAATGGTCAGCACACTAGCATGAAAATAGCACAAACTCCGTGTTGCCGCCATGTCTGGTATCCCAAGAGCCTATCTCCCATCACCAAAATTCACATCAACGCCATCCATGGCCGAGCGTAGCCAGCGAATAGCCTGGCAGGTTGGTGGTTTTCGTTCCTACTCGGTCATGGTCTTCCATACCACACCGTCTTCCGGATCCAGTTGAGTCTTCTTGGTACGGCCATCAATGGTCTTCGCAAGCGAACCGTAGATACATTGCGCTCAGCAGGGATCTCTGGCCAGGTGAAGGACATGGTCGGGACCATGCGGATGGACTCCGTCAACGCTAGAGTTGACCCTTGTAGCCGGAGTAGCGCCATCATGCGCCACCATGGACAAGCATTGCCCAGGCAGGTTGAGTAGGGGCATCCTCGCCCGGCGGACCGTTATTGAACCTC
>JBILDK010000165.1:0-6150 GCA_044352625.1 Planctomycetota bacterium | reverse complement strand
CCGCCTCCATCGGCAGCCAGGTCGCGATGCGCCCGCTGGTGACCGCCGACGCCACCGACTTCGCCAAGTCGGTGATCGCCCCGATCATCGCCTTCAAGGGCGACAGCCTGCCGGTCAGCGCCATGCCCGTGGACGGTGGCTTTCCCACCGGCACCGCGGCCTTCGAGAAGCGCTGCGTCGGGATGGAAGTCCCGGTCTGGGAAAACGACCTGTGCATCCAGTGCGGCAAGTGCTCGTTCGTCTGCCCACACGCGGTCATCCGCCAGAAGCTGATCTCGCCCGTCGATGCGGCCAAGATCCCCGCCGGCTTCAAGACCCGCAAGAGCACCTTCAAGGAGGCGCCGGACGCGCTCTTCACCATCCAGGTCAGTCCCGACGACTGCACCGGCTGCGGCCTGTGCGTCGAGGTCTGCCCCGCCAAGGACAAGGCCAAGGTCGGGCGCAAGGCCCTGAACATGGCCGCGGTCGAGACCGTGCGTGACGTGCAGAACCGCGACTGGAACCACTTCCTGTCCCTGCCCGAGGTCGACCGCACCCTGATCGCGCCGACCACGGTAAAGGCCAGCCAGCTGCTCCAGCCGTTGTTCGAGTTCAGCGGGGCCTGCGCCGGTTGCGGCGAGACGCCCTACGTCAAACTGGTCAGCCAGCTCTGCGGCGACCGGGCGATCATCGCCAACGCTACTGGCTGCTCGTCGATCTACGGCGGCAACCTGCCCACCACGCCCTACACCTTCAACCGTGATGGACGCGGACCGGCCTGGGCCAACAGCCTGTTCGAGGACAACGCCGAATTCGGCCTGGGCATGCGCCTGGCCGTGGACCACCAAGCCGACATGGCGCGCAACCTGCTCAAGAAGCATGCCGCCAAGATCGGTGACACCGTGGTCAAGGCGTTGCTCGAGAACGCGCAGAAGTCCGAAGCCGAGATCGCCGCCGCCCGTGCCGCCGTGGCACAGGTCAAGGCGACGCTCAAGGGCTCGTCCGAACGCGAGATCGCGTCCCTGCTCGCGGTGATCGACAGCCTGGTCCGGCGCAGCGTGTGGATCTTTGGTGGCGACGGCTGGGCCTACGACATCGGCTACGGCGGTCTCGACCACGTGCTTGCCAGCGGACGCAACGTCAAGGTCCTGGTCATGGACACCGAGGTGTACTCGAACACCGGTGGCCAGGCCTCCAAGTCCACGCCCAAGGGTGCGGTCGCCAAGTTCGCCGCCAACGGCAAGAGCCTGGGCAAGAAGGACCTCGCGCTGATGGCGATGGCCTACGGCCACATCTATGTCGCCAAGGTGGCGATGGGTGCGTCCGATGCGCAGACGCTCAAGGCGTTCACCGAGGCCGAAGCCTACGACGGCCCGGCCCTGATCATCGCCTACAGCCACTGCATCGCCCACGGCATCGACATGCGCAAGGGCCTCGACCAGCAAAAGGCCGCGGTCAACTGCGGCCACTGGCAGCTGTTCCGGTACAACCCGGACCTCACCAGCCAGGGCGTCAACCCGCTGGTGATCGACAGCAAGGAACCGACCGTCTCGTACGACAGCTACATCGCCAACGAGACCCGCTACCGCATGCTGCAGCAGTCCGACGCCGAACGCGCCGCGCTGCTCAACGGCCAGGCGGCCGTGGATATCAAGTCCCGTAACCAGCTCTACCAACAGATGGCCGCGATGCAGTTCGCCAAGCCCCAGGCCGAAGCCTGAGCCCAGGAGTATCACCATGAACAAGCTCCAGACCCAGTACCTCGGCCTGCGCCTCAAGAATCCCTTGGTGGTCGCGGCCTCTCCCATCACCCGCTCGCTCGACAAGATCAAGCGGGCGGTGGATGCCGGTGCCTCCGCCATCGTGTGGCATTCGCTGTTCGAGGAACAGATCAACCACGACAGCCGCGAGCTGGACCACTTCCTCACCCGTGGCGCCGAGAGCTACTCCGAGGCGGTGAGCTACTTCCCCGAGGCGGACCAGTACAAGGTCGGCCCCGAGGAGTACCTCGCCGGCATCGCCGCGGCCAAGAAGGCCGTGGGCATCCCGCTGATCGCCAGCCTCAACGGCATCTCGCCCGGTGGTTGGGTCAAGCACGCCCGGCTGATGCAGCAGGCGGGTGCTGACGCCCTTGAGCTGAACCTCTACTTCCTCAGCACCGACCCCACGGTCACCGCCGAGACGCTGGAGCGCAACTACGTCTACCTGGTGCGCCTGGTGAAGCAGGAGATCACCATCCCCTTGTCGGTGAAGCTGCATCCGTTCTTCACCGCGCTGCCCAGCGTCGCCCAGCAATTGTGTGCCGCCGGGGCCGACGGCCTGGTGCTGTTCAACCGCTTCTACCAGCCGGACCTGGACATCAGCGAGCTGAAGGTCGACCACGACCTGACCTACTCCACCAGCAAGGACCTGCTCCTGCCCCTGCGCTGGACCGCGATTCTACATGGTCAGGTGCCCTGCGACCTCGCCATCACCTCCGGCGTGCACAACCACGAGGATGTGATCAAGGCGATGATGGCTGGCGCCAAGGTGACCCAGATCGCCAGCGAGATCCTGGCCCGGGGCGTGTCGCGCCTCACTGCGATCTCCGACGACCTGTCGCGCTGGCTGGACGAGCACGAGTACGAGTCCATCGCCCAGATGCAGGGTTCCATGAGCCAGCGCAACGTGGCTGAGCCAGCCGCCTTCGAGCGCGCCAACTACATCAAGATGTTGCAGTCCTGGTCCGAGTGACCGGCTGCGGCAGAGGGGTAGATGTTGATGGTGGTCTACCGCCATCAATATCTACCCCTCTGCGTTCCTTGTCCTGACCACCCCCAGCACCAAGCGTCCACCATCATGTACGTCCTCGTTCTCAATTGTGGCAGTTCCTCCGTCAAATTCGCAGTGATCACGCCCGAGGACGGAGCCAATGTGGTGGTCGGCCTGGGGCAGCGCCTGGGCTCGCCCCAGGCCAGTCTGGTCTGGCGACAGGGCGAAGCCAAGGATGAGGTGGTGATGCCCGGTGCCGATCATGCCGCCATCATCAGCGCCGTGGTCGAGCGCCTGCGCGGCGCGGGCATGCTCGCCAAGCTTGCCGGCATCGGCCATCGGGTGGTGCATGGCGGTTCCAAGTTCGCCGCGTCGGTCCTGGTCGATACAGATGTCGAGGCACGGATCTCCTCCTGCAACCACCTCGGACCGTTGCACAATCCCGCCAATCTCCTCGGCGTGCGCCTCGGCCGTGAACTGATTCCCGGCGTGCCCCAGGTGGCGGTGTTCGATACGGCCTTCCACCAGACCATGCCGGCGAAGGCCTTTCGCTATGCGATCCCGGAAGCCTGGTACCAGGACCACGACGCCCGGCGCTACGGCTTCCACGGCACCAGCCACCGCTTCGTCGCCCAGGAGGCCACCCGCCTGCTCTCCCGGCGTAGCGAGGACTGCCAGCTGATCACCGCGCACCTTGGCAATGGCTGCAGCGCCGCCGCGGTGCTCAACGGTCACAGCGTCGATACCACCATGGGCCTGACCCCGCTTGAGGGCCTGGTCATGGGTACGCGCAGCGGCGACGTGGATCCGGCCCTGGTGGGCTACATGGCCAACCGGCTGCAATGCAGCGCCGACAAGGTCATCGACCAGCTCAACAAGAACAGCGGCCTGCAGGGGCTGTCCGGCGTGTCGAACGACATGCGCACCCTGCTCGCCGCCGAGGAACGCGGCGACACCCGCGCCACCCTCGCCGTGGACGTGTTCTGCTACCGCCTGGCCAAGTCGATCGCCGGATTGTCGGCGGCCCTCACCCGCATCGATGCCCTGGTCTTCACCGGCGGTATCGGCGAGAACTCGCGTCCAGTTCGGCAGCGTACCCTTGGCCACCTCGCGGCCCTGGGTTTCGCCTGCGATCCAGTCGCCAATCAGGTCGATGGCCGCGACACCCATCAGCGCATCTCCGCTAGTGGTTCGCGCACGGTTCTCGTGGTTCCGACCAATGAGGAATTGCTCATCGCCCGCGACACGGCGGCCTTGGTCGCCGGGCGCTGATGCGGGTCTTCAGCCAGTGGTTGGTGGTTGGTGTCTGGTGAGCACAACCCCAGCTGCTCTGACGGAACCCATACGCCAACGTCGAGCCGTTACCCAACCACAACCCACCAACCTCTAACCACCGCCGCAGGCCCATCATGCCCCGCATCCTTCTCGTCGCCCCCACCAGTCACCACGTTGGGCTGACCACCGTTTGCATGGGTCTGGTGCGTGCCGTCGAACGCCAGGGCCTGCGCTGTGGGTTCCTCAAGCCCATTGCCCAGAGCCACGCCGCTGCGGGACGTACCGACCGTTCGGTGGCGTATGTACGGGCGGCCAGTGCGATCCGCGTTCCCGAGCCCATCGATCGTGACGCCGCCGAGGCGCTGCTCGCCCGTGATGACGAGCAGGTGCTGATGGAGCAGGTGGTGGAACGCTGCCAGGAGGCGGCCCTGGATGCCGACGTGGTGATCGTCGAGGGCATGGTTCCGGGTGACGACAATATTTATTCCACGCGCCTGAACCACGGCATCGCCAAAGGCCTTGATGCTGACGTGGTGCTGGTTGCCGCACCCGATCCCCGGTCGGTAGCCGACACTGTCGAAGCGGTGGGCATCAGTGCTCGCGGCTACGGCAGCCGGGTGGTGGGCGTGGTACTCAATCGATTGGGATTCAGCCAGGACCGTTACCGTTCGGTCACTCCAGGTGGCGAACAGCCCTTGCTCCAGTCAAACGCCGCCGACCTCGCGCCCTACATCACCGCTTTCGCTGCCCTTCAGCTCAAGGTCATCGGTGCGGTTCCACGTCGCCCCGACCTGACCCAGCCGCGTTTCTCCGATGTTGCCGCAGCGGTGGGTGCCCGCGCCTTGTCGGTGGGCGATCCCACGCGCCGGGTCGAGCGCACCATCCTCATTGCCCGCACCGTGGTCCATGCGCTCGACGCGATGGTCGGCGGCAGCCTCCTGGTGACGCCAGGCGACCGCGAAGACATCCTCATGGCCGCGGCCATGGTTCATCTCCAGGGTGCACGCTTCGCCGGCATCATCCTTACCGGCGACCTGCTGCCTGATCCGCGTGTCCTGCGCCTGTGTCAGCCGGCGCTTGATGCCGGATTGTCGATCAGCGTGGTGCCCACGGACTCCTACACCACGGCCGCGGCAATCCATGCCATGGACCGCGAGATCCCGGTAGACGATGTGCGTCGTCTGGGTCTCGCGATGGATGCGGTGGCCAACCAGATCGACGCGACCTGGATCCGCGGTCTGATGGCGGTCACCCGCGAATCTCGGCTCAGCCCGCCGGCATTCCGTTACCGCCTGATCGAGCGTGCGCGGGTCCTCGACCGGCGGATCATCCTGCCCGAGGGCGATGAGCCGCGTACGGTTGCCGCCGCCGCCATCTGCGCCGAGCGCGGCATTGCGCGCTGTGTTCTGCTTGGCGATCCCGACCGCATCCGCGCCGTGGCTCAGGCCCAGGGCGTGACCCTGCCCCCCAGCGTCGAGATCCTCGATGCTGCGGCCAACCGCGAACGCTTGGTCGTACCGTTGATGGAGTTGCGCAAAGCCAAGGGCATGACCGCCGATCAGGCCCGCGAATACCTTCAGGACACCGTGGTGATCGGCACCATGCTGCTCAAGCTCGGCGAGGTCGATGGCTTGGTGTCGGGTGCGGTGCACACCACTGCAAATACCATCCGTCCCGCCCTGCAGCTCATTAAGCTTCAGCCGGGCATGAAGCTCGCCAGCTCGGTGTTCTTCATGTGCCTGCCGGAGCAGGTGCTGGTGTTCGGTGACTGTGCGGTGAATCCCGCCCCAACTGCCGAAGAGTTGGCCGACATCGCGATCCAGTCGGCTGACTCTGCCGCCGCCTTCGGCATCCCGCCGCGCGTGGCGATGCTCAGCTACTCGACCGGTGTCTCGGGCGCCGGTCCTGATGTCGAGAAGGTTGCCCAGGCCACCAAGATCGCCAAGGAACGCCGCCCCGACCTGGCCATCGACGGCCCGCTGCAGTACGATGCAGCGATCCAGCCTGAGGTGGCCAAGAGCAAGGCTCCGAATTCAGCGGTAGCCGGCAAGGCCACGGTGTTCGTATTTCCCGATCTCAATGCCGGCAACACCGGGTACAAGGCGGTGCAGCGCTCAACCGGTTGCATCTCGATCGGCCCGATGA
>JBILDK010000164.1:0-6174 GCA_044352625.1 Planctomycetota bacterium | reverse complement strand
AGTCCGAGTTCTGACGATATCCTACATCCATGACCCAGCCCCGCCGTCACCAGTTCGACGCGACGTTGCCGACGTGGGTGCATTGCACCTCACGGTGTGTGCGCAAGGCGTACCTGTGCGGGGGTCGGGATGGGCGGTGGGATCACCGCCGGGGGTGGGTCGAGGACCGGTTGCGATTGCTGGCTGGGTGCTTTGCGGTCGAGGTGGCTGGCTACGCAGTGATGTCGAACCATCTGCATGTGGTGCTGCGCATGCGGCCCGATGGGGAGGGCAGTCCGTCGCGGTGGACCGATGCGGAGGTGGCCCGGCGCTGGTTGACAGTGTATCCGCGGCGATTCGCGGCAGATGGGACCGGGCTGGAGCCGACCGAGGCCGAGGTGGTATCGGCCGCGGGCGGGGATCGCGTGGGAGTGTGGCGGCAGCGGCTGGCGGATCTGGGCTGGTTCATGAAGTCGCTGAAGGAGCCCATCGCGCGCCGCGCGAATCGTGAGGACGATTGCCGGGGGACGTTCTGGGAGGGGCGATTCCACAGCGTGCCGCTGCTGGACCAGGCGGCGCTGATCGCGGCCATGGCGTATGTGGATCTCAATCCGGTGCGGGCCAAGATGACCGATCGGCCCGAGGCGTCACGGCATACCTCGGTGCGGGTGCGGGCCCAGGCGCGCAACCGCCATCGCGCGGCGCAGCGCATCCGCGCGCGGGTGCCGCCGGCGCAGGTGGCGGCACGGTTGGCGGCGGCGGGGTTGCAGAGCCCTCCGGCCCATACCGAGGACGGGGCGTGGGTGACGCCGCTGGCGCAGTGCATCGTGGGGCCGGCCGAGGCCAATGACCGGCTGAGCACAGACGACTACCTGACGCTGGTGGATGCGACCGGGCGGATGATCAAGCCGGGCAAGCGAGGCCGCATCGATCCGGCGCTGGCCCCAATCCTGGCGCGACTGGATCTGTCGGTCGAGGGCTGGGTGGCGACCATGTGCGGCTGGCGGATGTTCGGCGCGTCGTCGGGGATCGGGCGGTTGACGACGCGGAAGGCCGAGGCCGCGCGCAGGGGGGTGGCGTGGATTCGCAATCGGTGTGCGGTGTTTGCGGCGTAGGGATTGCGGTAGGGAAGGCCCTTTGGGGCCGCCCCTCTTCAATTGAATATGAGGGTATATGAACTATTTGGGATCAATGCCCGCCGGTCATGTGCGAAAGACCATGTGGGACGAGTATCCAATAATGTAGGATGATGTCGTTGACTACAGCGGGTCGCGCAGCCGGTAACTCGTGCTTCGCCCGCCGGCGTCGTTCTGAACAAGCGCCCCACGCTCGACCAAGTCCTTGATGTCGCGCTGCGCCGTATCCCCCGAACACTTGGCCAGCGTCGCGTATTTCGATGTGTTCAGGAATCCCTGCCAATCGCCCATCATTCGGTTGAGCACCATGCGCTGGCGGTCGTTCACTGGATTCGCATGTAGGGACTGCCACAGGCGCGCTTTCCGCAGGACCGAGGCGAGCATGTCGTCTGCAGAATCGATGGCACGCTCCAAGCATCCGAGGAACCATGCGATCCAAGCGGTGATGTCGGTCGATCCGCGCTGGGCGCTCTCAAGCTGGCGGTAGTAGTCCTTGCGCTCCGCCTCGATACGGGCCGACATGCTGTAGAAACGGTCCGGTGTCCCATCTCCACGAGCCAGAGCCATGTCGGCGATTGCGCGGGCGATGCGACCGTTGCCGTCCTCGAACGGGTGGATGGTGACGAACCAGAAATGGGCCACGGCTGCTTTCAGGACCGGATCCAGTACGGCGGTGTCGTTGAACCAGGCGAGGAAGCGGTCCATATCATGGGCAACCCGATATGCCTCCGGCGCTTGGAAGTGGACTCGCTCGCGCCCTATGGCTCCGGACACCACTTGCATCGGCCCCGCGGCTGGCTCCCGCCAAGCGCCGACCGTGATCCGGTACATGCCGCTGCGGCCGGTCGGGAACAGCGCGGCGTGCCAGCCGAACAGACGCTCGGCTGTCAGCGGTTGGTCGTAGTGACGAGTGGCGTCGAGCATCATCTCGACCACACCTTCGACCTCGCGACTGGGGACTGGAAGTCCTGCGACGCTGAGCCCTAATCGGCGGGAGATGGACGAGCGAACCTCGTCGGAGTTCAGTCGTTCGCCTTCGATGGCCGAGGACCGCACGACCTCGTCCGTCAGAGCGGCCAGATTGGCCTCGGAGCGCAGATCGAACCCCAGGGCCTCCATCCGGCCCAGGTGCCGGCCCTGCTTGTGGCGGACAGCGGCCAGCGCCTGGGTCAGCGCATGGGCGCTCCAGGCCAGGTTCGGCCACTCGGGGAGTTCGTGGACGTAGGTCATGTGCTTGCGGCGAATCTTTGGGGTAATCGCCGCAATGCAATCTAATCGCCGCCTATTGCGCGTCGATTAGATTAGCTATTCGCCGCATCGACTCCAGCCCACTGCTGCTACGATGCCCGATGCAGAAAAGGATACGTGGGTGCACTGCACCTCACGGTGTGTGCGCAAGGCGTACCTGTGCGGGGGCCGGGATGGGCGCTGGGATCACCGCCGGGGGTGGGTCGAGGAGCGGCTGCGATTGCTGGCGGGGTGTTTTGCGGTCGAGGTGGCGGGCTATGCTGTGATGTCGAACCATCTGCATGTGGTGCTACGCATGCGGCCGGATGGCACGGGCAGTCCGGGGCGGTGGACTGATGCCGAGGTGGCCCGGCGCAGGTGGCGGCACGGTTGGCGGCGGCAGGGTTGCAGAGCCCTCCGGCCCATGCGGAGGACGGGGCGTGGGTGACGCCGCTGGCGCAGTGCATCGTGGGGCCGGCCGACGCCGCGCGCAGGGGGGTAGCGTGGATTCGCAATCGGTGTGCGGTGTAGAGCAGCGAGACGGGCGGCCGGGCCGGCCACGCCCCCAGGACGCAGGACTCGGTTCCGGGATATGGGCCTCCCGGTTTCGCTGCCTTGTCGTGATCTCAGATCAGGCCCAGCGCACGGAGCGCCGCCTGCTTGTCGCCGCTGACGGTGGCGGCGCGGTTCTCGCTGCCGACCTCCGTCACCAGTTCCTTGCGTAGGATCTTGCGCGAGCGCGGGGCGTTTATGCCAAGTTTGACCAGTCCGTTACGCACTTCGATCACGGTGATTTCAATGTCACCATCGATGACGAGGGCTTCATTGACGCGACGGGCGAGGACGAGCATGGCGCGGGCGCGCTGCGCTCAACTGCGCTTAACGAAGGGGTTGCGCGCGCTCTTGACATCGCGCAGGTAGAAACGCACCGGCAGGCGCGGGTCATCGATGATGAGTTGCTTGATTTTGCCGGTCCGGGCGCAGACCAGGATTGGAGCACGCAGGTTGGTCCGGATCTGGGTGGGATCATCGTCGAGCACCACGGTGCTGTAGACCTTCAGGTCGTCTGCGCCCTTTGCACCGAGGTCGGCAATGTCGTTCGAGCCTAGCTCAATGTCGAAGTCGATGCCAGCAGCAAAGGGATCGAGCACACAGAAGGACACCGAGGAGTCCTCGACGCTCTGCAGCCAATACATCCAGCCGGGTTGAGTCTGGTAGATCATCCAGGTGGTCAGGCGCTCGAAGCCGATCACCGGACTGGAGCAGTGCAGGATGGCGGAAACGGGAATCTCGATCTCGCCCTTGAGCAGCGTCTTGACCGTCACCGTCGGGGTGCCGGGAGCAGCGGTGGCGGAAGTGGGGTCGCTGAGCATGGCGAGCATGGTATGGCTCCTCGGAAGGGTGGGCGCAATGACGGATCCGAGGATCTGTAACGCAACTCCGGGACCAATCCCTTCAGGTGCAGTATCGGCAGCCCGGGCAACGGCTTGAGAAATTTACCTTACGTGTTATCCGACAGTACATTGAGTCAGAGGTGGGCGGGTAGCGCGGCCTCCGCCTCGGGCACTGCCTTCTCTTCCTTGCTGGCTTCATCTCCAACGGTGTTGCGCAATACCTCGTCCAGCGCGGTGATCCCACGCATGACATTGAGCAGCCCGGCTCGGCGCAATGAGATCATGCCGGTCTCGATCGCCACCTTGCGGATGTCGATGTCGCTACCGCCAGAGATGATGATCTTGCGGATTTTGTCGTTCATCTCCAGGCATTCCACCAGGGCGAAGCGGCCCTTGTAACCATTGGCGCACAGCGAGCAGCCCATCGGCTTCCACATCTTCATGGTCTCAAGGTCTTCAGGCACGTAGCCGACCTTGAGCAGGGCGTTGGCGTCCGGCCATTCCGCGCGCGGCATCTCGGCCTTGCAGTTGGGACACAGGCGGCGGCCGAGGCGTTGGGCCAGGACCACGTTGACGGTGGAGGCCACCATCAGCGGCTCGATGCCCATGTCGATGATGCGGGTGATGGTGGAGGGTGCGTCGTTGGTGTGCAGCGTGGACAGCACCAGGTGGCCGGTGAGGGCGGCCTTCACCGCGATCTCGATGGTCTCCTGGTCGCGGATCTCACCGATCATGATGGTGTCGGGATCCTGGCGCAGCAGGGCGCGCAGGGCCGAGGCGAAGGTCAGGCCGCGCTTGGGATTCACGTGGCACTGGTTGATGCCTTCTAGCTCGTATTCGACCGGGTCTTCGACGGTGTTGACGTTCTCCTCCGGGGTCATCACCGTCTTGAGGCACGAGTACAGCGTGGTGGATTTGCCCGAGCCGGTGGGGCCGGTGACCAGCACCATGCCCTGGGGCGCGCCCAGGCCGCGCTGCAGGATGTCGAACACCTGGGGCTCCAGGTTGAGCTCCTTCATGTCCTTCAGGTTACCCTTGGCGAGAATACGCATACAGATCTTCTCGCCGTACACCAAAGGCAGCGAGCTGACGCGGATGTCGCACTTCTTGCCCTCCATGCTCACCGCGATGCGCCCGTCCTGGGGCTTGCCGCGCTCGGCGATGTTCATGGTGTCGGTCATGATCTTGATGCGCGAACACAACGCCCGTTCCAGCTTCTTGGGCAGGTCCATGGTCTCGTAAAGGATGCCATCGATGCGCAGCCGGACGCGGACCTTCTTCTCGTAGGGCTCGATGTGGATGTCGCTGGCGCCCTTGCGGATGGCCATCGAGAGGATCGCCTTCACCGCCTTCACCGCGGGGGAGTCCTCACCGGCGGCCTCCAGCGCGGCGTCGTCCTTGTCCTTCTCATCATCCTCCTTCTTGCCCTGCTCGGTCACCGACAGGTCGTCGTCGGTCCCCATGGAATCCATGAGGTCGGCAACCGCCTTCTCCTGGGCGTGGAAAGCCGTCTCGGTGGCCTTGGCCAGGGCACGCTCGGTGGTCACCACCGGCATGATCTGCTTGCCGAGCTGGAGCTTGAGGTTGTCCAGCATCACCACGTCGTAGGGATTGGCCACGGCGAGGGTGAGGAAGTCGCCGATCAGGGCCAGGGGCAGCGCCGCATGGAACTTGGCCTGGTCCTCGGTGACAATATCGATGCCCTTGTTGTGGGCCTTGAGGTCATCCATGTCGATGGTGATTTTGTCGAGATCCAAGGTCGGCCAGCCGCTGTCCTCGCTGACCATCCCGAGCAGGGTCAACTCATCGAGCATGCCTTGGGCCACCACCATGGAGGCGAGCAGGGCGCCCTCCTTGTTGGCCTTCTCTATCAGCGGCTGGATCTGGGCCTCCTCGGCTAGGCCGTTCTTCTTGAGCAGGGTGGAAAGCTTGCGGTTGTAGCCGATGACATTGGCCATGGTTCTGCCTTACAGTCCATTCGCCTTGAGGACGTCGTTGATCTCGCTCATGCGGGTCAGGAAGACTTGCAGCGTGCACCCGGTCTGGCTCTCGATCTCGCGCAGGATGTCCTCGCTGAGCAGTCCGGCCAGGGCGATGACCAGCACGTTGCCGATCGAGTCAATGGGCACGAACTGGAAGCGGCGCATCATTTGTGGCTCAAAGATCTCCAGCAGTTCTTTGGGGATCTTGTACTGGCTCGGTTTGATGTACGGGATGCCGAATTGGCTGATCAGCACCGCGACGATCTTGTCCTCGGTAATGAGCTTGTTCGACACCAGCGTTTCACCGAACAGCATGCCGGTCTGATGCTGCAGGCGCAGCGCGTCCTGCACCTGCTGGTCCGAGAGCAGACCCTGTTCGACGAGGAGTTCGCCGAGTTTCTTTTTGGTGAGGCGGTTGAGGGCTACCATGGCTACCGCTCGGTGGTTGGTGGTTGG
>JBILDK010000163.1:0-6175 GCA_044352625.1 Planctomycetota bacterium | reverse complement strand
GGGCATGGGGCCTGAGGTGGTCCTGTCGGCGGTGCGCTGTCCGCTGGCGCCCGGTGACCGCATTCTGCTCTGCACTGATGGCGTGCTCGACGTATCGCGCATCACCCCGGCCGGCCGGCAACGCTTCGGACCTGGCGGCCTGCGAGCCGCCGCGCTGCAAGCCAACGCGGGCGACCTCACCAGCATGGTCGAGGGCGCCTGGCAGGCGGTGCTTGCCCACTGCCGGCACAAGCCGGTGGACGACATGTTGCTGGCCGGCATTGAAGTCCGCCGGCCTGAGACGTCTGATTACGAACCCCAACCCCTCGACGATGATGCCAGCGCGATTCAGCGCCGGGTATAACCACAGGACCAGCCCATGTTCCAGGTTACTGAGATTCCCGGCGCCCAGCAGTTCACCATCAGCAGCGAAATGGCGCTCGTGGACCGCATCGTCGCCATGGCCAAGGAATATCTCGCCGTGCTTGGCACCACCCATCTGGTGGAGTTCAACGTGGTCCTGCGCGAACTGCTGATCAACGCCATCGAACACGGCAACCAGCGCGATCTGGGCAAGACGGTGTCGTGTACCATCGCCCACCTCGGTGGGCCACGCTATCAGATCACGGTGATCGACGAGGGCCCCGGCTTCGACCATCGCAACGCCTCGTTCCTGATGCCGCAGTCCGGGGCGCCGCGCAGCCGCGGCCTGGCCCTGGTCCACGCCTTCACCGACCAGCTCGAATTCAAGGATTCGGGTCACCATGTCGACGCCTTCATGACCATCATCGCGCCGACCGGGTTTGCCATCGCCAAGGAGGGGGGCGTGACCACGGTGACCCCCAGCGGGGATCTCACCGCCGCCTCAGCCGACCAGTTTCGTCAGCAGCTCATCACGCTGGTCGAGGCCGGCGACCGCCGCATCCGCTTCAACCTCGCCGCGGTGACCGACCTCGACTCGGTGTCGCTCTCGGTGCTGATCGCGTTCGCCGGGATGCTGCGCAAGCAAGGGGACTACGCCATCGAGCTGGTCAACTGCAGTCCCGACCTCATCAACCTGTTTCGCATGACCCGGGTGGATCAGGATTTCAAGATCACCATCACGGCCTGATGACCGCCGCCACGCCCCGCTAGGACACGCCCATGGACCTCTCACTCGCCGACGAGTTCGTGATCGAATCCAAAGAGCACCTCGAAACCATTGAGGACGACCTGCTCAGTCTCGAACGCCAGGCGGACAATCCGCCGCGGCCGCTGGTGGACAAGCTGTTCCGCGCCATGCATTCGATCAAAGGCGGGGCCGGCTTCATCGGTCTGAAGAACATTCAGGCGCTCTCGCACCGCATGGAGACCCTGCTCTCGATGGTGCGCAGCGGCGATCTCAAGCCGGCCAAGCCGATCATCGAGGCGATGCTCAAGGGCAGCGACATCATCAGTGCCATGCTCGATGACCTGGCGCATAGCGACACCCAGAACGTCAGTGCCATCCAGCACCAGCTCGACGACCTGCTCAACGCCAAGGCAGCCCCGGCGGTGCAACAGCAGCTCGCCACCCCCGCCGTGGTCCAGGCCAAGACCACCACCCAGCGCTTCCCGTTCAAGGTCAGCCAGTACGAGCTCAAGAACCGCAGTCCCGAGAACTGCTTCCTCTTTGTGCTGCGTTTCGATCTGGCCGACGTGGCCAAGCACGGCGGCCTGTCGCCGGTGCAGCTGGTGCGCGACCTGATGCGCGCTGGCGAAATCATCGACGGCCGCCTGTCCGAGCCGGGCACCGACCTGCGCTCGGGTCTGCCCGACCACATCACGTACGACGTGCTCTTCGCCACCCCGATCCCCGAGGAGGTCATGGGCCAGCTGCTGCTCGACCGCCTCAACCTGCCGGATCTCACCGTGGTCGCCATCGAGGAGAAGGACGTGATCAACGGCGGATCGCCAGCGGCCCCGGCTGCCGTTCCAGTTCCAGCCCCAGCCCCAACTCCAACCCCAGTCTCCAAACCCGCACCGGCGGCCCCCGCCACCGCACCCGCCGCGTCAGCGGCGATCGCACCGGCGGCCTCCGCCGCCACCGCACCCGCCGCGTCAGCGGCGACCGCACCGGCGGCGGCCACCGACGCCGCCAACAACACCATCCGCATCAACGTCGAGATCCTCGACGAACTGATGACCTTGGCCGGCGAGCTGGTGCTGGTGCGCAATCAGCAGCTCATGGTCGCCGACCAGGCCGACCAGGCCATGCGCGGCGCGGTGCAGCGGCTCAATCTGGTGGCCACCGAGCTCCAGGAAACCATCATGCGCACGCGCATGCAGCCGATCGGCATCGTGTTCAACCGCTTCCCGCGGGTGGTGCGCGATCTTGGCCAGAAACTCGGCAAAGAGATCGACTTGCAGATGGAGGGCAACGATGTCGAGGTGGACAAGACCATCCTCGAATCCCTCGCCGATCCGCTCAAACATCTGGTGCGCAACTCCTGCGACCATGGCATCGAGGGGCCCGAGGCGCGCACCGCCGGCGGCAAGTCCGCCCTGGGCACCATCCATCTGCGCGCCTACCACGAGGGCGGTCAGATCAATATCGAGGTCCAGGATGATGGCCGCGGCGTCAATTTCGCCCGGGTCAAACAGAAGGCGATCGAGAACAAGCTGA
This sequence comes from Planctomycetota bacterium, assembly GCA_044352625.1. Lineage (GTDB taxonomy): Bacteria > Planctomycetota > UBA11346 > UBA11346 > UBA11346 > JAKLKR01. The sequence goes on along the minus strand of JBILDK010000163.1, from coordinate 3,552 downwards.
AGACCGAGGCCGAACTGGCGCGGATGAGCGACAAGGACCTGTGCCAGATCCTGCTTATGCCGGGATTTTCGACCGCGGAAACGGTTACCGACCTAAGCGGTCGCGGGGTCGGCCTCGACGTGGTCAAAACTTCGATCGAGAAACTCGGCGGCCAGCTCGACATCGAGACCGTGCCGGGCCAGGGCACCACCTTCCATCTGCGTCTGCCCTTGACCCTGGCGATCATTCCGTGCTTGGTGGCGGGCGTTGGCGACAGCCGCTTCGCCATCCCCCAGGTCAACCTGGAAGAACTGGTCTGCCTGTATGACGACGAGATCACCAGCAAGGTCGAGGTGGCCCGCGACCAGGAGGTCTACCGCCTGCGCAACCAACTGCTACCGCTCATCCGGCTCGATGAACTGCTGGCCCAGCCCGAGCCGTTCACCACCAAGACCCGTTCCGCGATCGCTGAACGCCACGGCCAGCGCCGGCTTGAGGCTGCCGCCAACGGCGGGACCCTCAGCTTCGTGGTGGTCAAGGCGGGCATGAAGCACTTCGGCCTGATCGTGGACCGGGTGATCGGGACCGAGGAGATCGTGGTCAAGCCGATGCATGCCACGCTCAAGAACCTCGGCATCTATTCCGGGGCCACGGTGATGGGTGACGGCCAGGTCGCCCTGATCCTCGACATCGACGGTGTCGCCCGCCACGCCGGGATCCACCAGGAGCCGCCCAAGAAGGGTCAGGCCGGCGAGCGCCAGATCCACGAGAACATGGCCGACGCCCACCAGATGCTGCTCTTCCGCAACGGCCCGACCGAACAGTTCGCGGTGGCGCTGCCCCTGATCAAGCGCATCGAGCGCATCAAGACCAGTGACATCGAGCGCGTCGGCGAGCACGAGTTCATCACCATCGACGGCAATCCGACCGCGATTCTGCGCCTCGACCGCCTGCTCAAAGTGTCGCCCGCCGGCGAACAGGACCGGCTCTACCTGCTGTTGCCCAAGCACACCTCCAAGCCCTGCGGGTTGGTGGCGACCCAGCTCATCGACATCGAGCAGACCATGGTCGAGCTCAACACCACCAGCCATCGCGAGGACGGCGTGTTGGGGACGGCGGTGGTGCGCAAGCACATCACCCTGTTCCCCGACCTCTACCGCCTGATCGAGATCTCGGATCCCAGCGAGAAGCCCAAGCACCGCGACGAGCGGCTGCGCGTACTGCTCGCCGAGGACACCTCGTTCTTCCGCCAGCTGGTGCGCGGCTACCTCGACAGCGTGGGCTTCGAGATCGAGGCCTACGAGAACGGCGCCCAGGCGCTCGACGCGTTCAACTCGCGCGACTTCGACCTGGTTGTGTCCGACCTCGAAATGCCGGTGATGAACGGCTGGGAGCTGCTCAGCCACATCCGCAGGGGCTCGCGCAACCCCAAGGTCCCGGCCATAGCCCTTACCAGCCTGTCGAGCGAGGAGTCCATCGCCAAGGCCACCGCGGTGGGCTACGACCGCTATGAGATCAAGATGGACCGCGGACGCTTCCTGATAACCCTGGATGAGGTTCTCGCCAGTGCCGGGAAACGCCGCATAGCCCCCGCCGGAGCCCGGTCATGAGTATCGCCAGCAGCCCCACCGCCACGGCCAGCACAGAAGCAGCCCTGCGTCACTACTGCAGTTTCTGGATCGGGGACCATCTGTTCGGGATCGACATCCTTGATGTGAAGGAGATCAACGGCGACATCAGTCTGACCCCGATCTTCCACGCCCCGCCCCAGGTGCGCGGCTACGTCAACATCCGCGGCCAGGTCCATCTCGTGGTCGATCCCCGCCGACCCCTGGGCCTCGAACCGGATCCAGCCCTGACCGGCAAGATGCTGATCATCTTCAAGCCGTCGGTGGGCGAGGCCTGCGCCATGCTGGTGGACCGCGTCGGCGATATCGTCGAGGTTCCCGAGGCGAATTTCGAGGAGGAGACCGTCGATCCGATCGGCGAGACCACCCTCACCGCTGGGGTCTGCAAGCTTGACGGGCAGTTGTTGGTGGTGCTCGATCCGCGCGGCTTCTTCCGCTATGGCGCCTGACCGCATTGTGCCGATCAACGTTCTCATCGTCGATGATTCCCGGGTCTTCCGCACGGCGGTGCGTGATGCCTTGACGGCCGAGGCGGATCTGGTGATCGCCGGCTCGGAGCGCAACGGCGTCCGCGCCCTCGACTTCCTGCGCGCCAATCCGGTCGACGTGGTGACCTTGGATATTGAAATGCCCGAGATGGACGGGCTTGAAGCGCTCAAGGCCATCGCGGCGCTCAACCAGCAGACCGGCCGTCGCATCGGTGTGATCATGCTCAGCGCCTTCACCCGCGAAGGTGCCGAGCAGACCATCAAGGCCCTGGCAGCGGGCGCCTTCGACTTCATCGCCAAGCCGGTCGCCGACGGCTACGACGAGAACGTGGCCGCATTGCGCCGGCAGCTCGCCAGCCGGATCCGCGCCTGTCATGCGGCCCTGGCGCCCAGTGCGCGGCGGATCGTCCCCGCGGCAAAACCTGTCATGCTGGCGCCAGCGGTGCCAGCGGTGCCGATCCAGCCCCGCGTCCTCTCCCCCGCCAGTCCGGCGCCCCAGCCGCGCGCCGGGACCCAGGCGGTGCTCATCGGCGTCTCCACCGGCGGGCCCAAGGCGCTGATGCAGATGCTGCCGGTGCTGTGCCGCAAGGTGTCGCTGCCCATCCTCATCGTGCAGCACATGCCGCCCAAGTTCACTGCCTCGCTGGCGGAGTCCCTGGGCCGCATCTGCTCGCATCGCGTCGAGGAGGCCACCGACGGCATGCCGGTGGAGCCCGGCCGCTGCTACATCGCCCCTGGCGGCCGGCACATGGTGGTGCGCCGCACCACCCGGGTCGAGATCGGGATCAACGACCAGCCCCCGGAGGGCGGCCTGCGCCCGGCGGTGGACCTGCTGTTCCGCTCCGCCGCGCCGGTGTTTGATGGGCGCTGCGTCGCCGTGGTGCTCACCGGCATGGGCTCGGACGGCACCAAGGGGCTGGCCCCGCTCAAGCGCGGTGGCGTGCCGGTGATTTGCCAGGACGAGGCCACCAGCGTGGTGTGGGGCATGCCCGGTGCCGCGGTGGCCGCCGGCCTCGCCGACCAGGTGCTGCCCCTGGACAGCATCCCCGACGCCGTGGCGCGCCTGATCCGCTAGGCGCGTAGCGCGGTGTCGAGCCAGATCGTCACCGGCCCGTCATTGACCAGCGACACCTGCATGTCGGCGGCGAAGACGCCGGTCTGCACCTGCCGGCCAAGCGCGGTGGTCAACGCGGTGCAATAGCATTCGTATAGCGGGACCGCGTGTTCGGGCCTGGCGGCGGCGGTGAAGCTGGGCCGGTTGCCGCCCAGGGCGTCGGCAAAGAGGGTGAACTGGCTCACCACCAGGACCTCGCCCGCAAGGTCGGTTACGCTGCGGTTCATCAGTCCGCGCTCATCAGGAAAGATGCGCAGCCGCGCGGTCTTGCCCGCCAGCCAGGTGGCGTCGTCGAGGACGTCGTCATGGCCCACGCCAAGCAGCACCAGCAATCCGCGTCCGA
>JBILDK010000162.1:0-6228 GCA_044352625.1 Planctomycetota bacterium | reverse complement strand
TACTGGTTCCACACCGACTGCGCGCCGACGCATTCGTCGATGCGCATGCTCTACAAGTATCCGCAGTCGGCCTATCCGTACGAGCACCTGGTGAACACCAACAAGGCTCGTGGCAAACAGGAGGCCGAATACGAGCTGATCGATACCGGGATCTTTGCCGAGGACCGCTATTTCGATGTGGAGATCGAATATGCCAAGGCCGGGCCCGAGGACATCCTGGTGGTGATCCGCGCCCATAATCGCGGTCCCGCCGCCGCCGAGCTGCACCTGCTGCCGACCCTGTGGTTCCGCAACACCTGGTCCTGGGGTCCCGATCGCCAGGTCGGCAGCGGCAAGCGGCCGACCCTGGCTGCGGCCATGGGCACGGCTCCGGCGCGCATCAGCGTCAGCCACGAGGTCCTGGGCGAGTGGGAGCTGTGCGCCGACCGCAGTCCGAGCGGCCACGCCCCGGATCTGCTGTTCTGCGAGAACGAGACCGACCGGCGCGGCTTGTGGGGCGGATCCAACCAGTCCGCGACCCACAAGGGCGGGATCGGCGATTACGTGGTCAACGGCGAGCGTACCGCGGTGGAGCCGCGCCAGGTGGGCACCAAGGCCGCGGTCCACTACCGCATGGACATCCCGGCCAAGGGTTCCGCCGAGATCCGCCTGCGTCTGCGTCGGGCCTCCAAGGCTGCCCCGTTCACCGACCATGACCGGATCGTGAGCGCCCGCCGCGCCGAATGCGATGCGTTCTACGCCGCGCTCCAGCCCAAGGACATCAGCGAAGACTGGAAGCGCATCCAGCGCCAGGCGTGGTCCGGCATGTTGTGGTCCAAGCAGTGGTTCGCGCTCGACGTGCCCGCCTGGTCGCGCCAGCCGCGCGAGGACGGCGGCGAGGTGAAGACCCCGCGCCGCAATCAGGCCTGGAACCATTTCTCGGCCGGCGACATCATGAGCATGCCGGACAAGTGGGAGTATCCGTGGTTCGCCGCCTGGGACCTGGCCTTCCACACCATCAGCCTCGCGTATGTGGATGCTGATTTCGCCAAGGCGCAGTTGCTGCTGCTGGTCAATCCACGCTTCCAGGCCCCGAGCGGTGCGGTGCCGGCCTATGAATGGAACTTCGATGACTGCAATCCGCCGGTGATCGCCCGCGCCGTGTGGCGTGTGTACTGCATCGAGCGCGAACGCACCGGGAAGGGGGACCACCGCTTCCTGGAGACCATGTTCCTCAAGCTCAACGATTACTATACGTGGTGGCTGAACCGCAAAGACGCCAGCGGCGCCAATCTGTTCCAGGGCGGGTTCCTCGGCCTCGACAACATCGGCGTGTTCGACCGTTCCTCGCCGCTGCCCACCGGCGGGCATCTTGAACAGGCGGACGGCACCGCGTGGATGGGCATTTTCGCCACCGACATGGCGGTGATCGGCCTTGAACTAACCCAGTCCAACCCGGGCTATGCCGCGGCGGTCGAACGCTTCATCGCGCACTTCCTTTACCTCGGCGTCGCGCTCAACAACTACGGCGGCAACATCGGCAATAAGGGGGTCGAGCTGTGGGATCCCCAGGATGGCTTCTTCTACGATGTGCTGCGCTGCGGCAGCGAGGCGATCCCGCTTAAGGTCCGTTCGATGGTGGGCCTGCTGCCGCTGGTGGCGACCCTGGCCTATCCCAACGGGGCCTTCATGGATGCGCACATCGGGGATGAGATCCGCGACATGACCGCGACCCGTCCGCGCCTCGCCCAGGCGCTGCGTGAACTGATCACCCAGGGCAAGCAGGGGGTGGCATTGGCGTCGCTGGTGCCCAAGGACCGCTTCGGCCACATCCTGCGGCATCTGCTCGATGAAGCCGAGTTCCTCTCGGACCACGGCGTCCGCGGGCTGTCGAAGCAGCACGCCGCCGAGCCGTACACCTTCTACGTGGGCAAGGATGCCTATTCGGTCGGCTACGTCCCGGGCGATTCCGACTCGTACATGTTCGGCGGCAATTCAAACTGGCGCGGCCCGGTGTGGATGCCGGTGAACTATGTGCTGATCACCGCGCTCAAACGCTGGCACGCGCACCTGGGCGACAGCTACACGGTCGAGTTCCCCACCGGTTCCAAGAAAAAGTTCACCCTGTTGCAGATCGCGGATGAACTGTCCAAGCGCCTGGTCTCGCTCTTCGCGCGCAACGCCAAGGGCCAGCGCCCGGTCAACGGCGGGGTCGCGTTGTTCGATACCGATCCGCACTGGAAGGACCACGTGACCTTCGCCGAGTACTTCCACGGGGACAACGGCAAGGGCATCGGCGCCACCCACCAGACCGGCTGGACCGGCCTGGTTGCGGCGCTGATCCAGGAGATGGGCAGCGCAGATGCGGTGCCCATGCCCAAGGTCGTCACGAGCCGCGCCAAGCGCTGAGCCGCATCTGCCAGATCCATGCCTCCGGAGTGGCGCCACTCCGGAGGCATGGATGATGAAGTTCCAGCGGCTGGTGTGGATGCCGTCTGCCAACGGCTTCGCAGATGCGAGCGAATCAGACAGGATGCCATTGGTTAAGGCCAATGACATTCGGGCCAAACTAAGGCTGGCAGGTTCAGCGACCGACCACGTCGCGATGGCGATGGATGCGACCGGCCTCGTCCACCGCGATCACGTCGATGCGCAGGCGGTAGCGCTCCAGTCCATGGCGATGAACCAGCGCCGCTGCCGACGACTGGGTGCGCGCCAGCTTGTCGGCATCCACCGAGCGGAAGGCGGCCTCGGCGCTGGCCCGGCGACGGACCTCGACCACCAGCAGCGTACGCCAGCGGCTGGCGACCAGGTCCAACTCGCCGCCGCCACCGATCCAGTTGCGCGCCACGATACGCCAGCCGCGCCAGCGCAGGTGGCGCTCGGCGCTGCGTTCCGCGGCAGCGCCTATCAACAACGACGCACCGGCCGTCACGGGACGACCGGTGCGATTCCAGCAGCAGAGGCGCCGAAGCACCCTGCGGATCACTTGGCGGGAGCAGCCTTGTCGGCAGCGTCAACGAGCAGCTCTTTGACCTTGGTGGCCTTGCCCACGCGATCGCGCAGGTAGTAGAGCTTGGAACGCCGCACACGACCCTTGCGGACGACTTCGACTTTGGAGATACGCGGCGAGTTGGTGGGGAAAATACGCTCGACGCCCTCACCAGACACCACGCGACGGACGGTGAAACCGTCGTTGATCTCGCCATGACCACCGTTCTTGGCGATGACCGTGCCATTGAACAACTGCACGCGCTCCTTGTCGCCTTCCTTGATCAGGGTGTGGACGTTGACGGTGTCGCCGACCTCGAAATTACCGAGGCTTTCCTTACGCAGGGACTTCTGGGCGACAAGCTTGAGCAGATCCATGATGCCGAACCTCGAAAAATGGCCGCCGGTATGGCGGGGATGGGGAGGTTAGGCGCCCGGCCCGGTTGTCAATATGAACGCCCACAAGGGCAGACTGGCTTGCCACCGTCCGGACCCGGCCAGGGTGGGCGCGGTGCACCTGACCTTCCTTGGTACGTCCGCCGGCACCCCCACCCGGACCCGCAATGTCACCAGCCAGGTCCTGACCTTGGACCATGGCGGGGTGTGGATGCTGGATGCGGGCGAGGGGACCCAGCACCAACTCATGAAAGCCGGCATCTCGGCCAGGCGCATCGAACGCATCCTGGTCACGCACCTCCATGGCGACCACTGCTACGGGCTGCCTGGCCTGCTTGCCCTGATCGCCATCCATGAGCGCCGCGAACCGGTGACGCTGATCGGGCCGCGCGGGCTGGCGGAATTCATCGCCACCATCACCCGGCTGTCGGACCTGACCCTGAAATTCAACGTCGTGGTGCAGGAACACGGGGGCAGCGGTGAGTGGGTGGCCGAACACGGTTGGCACATCACTGCCCGGCCCCTGGTGCACCGCATCGCCTGCAGTGGCTATGTGCTCCAGGAACCCGCGCGGGCTGGGCTGTTCCATCCCGAGCGCGCCCGCGCCCTGGGCCTGCCCGAGGGCCGCGCCTGGGGTCGCTTGCAGCGCGGTGAAACGGTCAATGGCATCGCCCCCGCCCAGGTCTGCGATCCGCCGCGACCAGGGCGCAAGCTGGTGCTGCTGGGCGACACCTGCGATGCCGGCGCGATCATCGCTGCGGGCAGTGACTGCGATCTGCTGGTGTGCGAGGCGACCTATACCACCGAACGCGCCGCCAAGGCTCATGAATGGGGCCACCTGACGGCGGCCGAGACCGGCGCGCTGGCCCACGCCATGCGCGCCAGGGCCTTGGCCATCACCCATTTCAGCAGCCGCTACACCACCATGCCCGGCGCCTTGGACGCACTGAGCAAGGAAGCGGCCGACGCCTGTCCTGATACCGTGGTGTTCACCGCCGACGATCTCCTGACCCTGGATCTCGCGCTCGATGGCCGCGTAGCGCTCAGAGCCTGAGCAAAAAAACCTTCGGTCGGAAACGTCGGATCTCGTCGGCGCCCGCGGCGTCAGACTCCACTCACGATACCTCCAGTATCGCTTCGTTTCGTCTTCCTTGCGGTCACTCGACGATCCCCGCCGTCCCCTCGGTCAGGAGTTTCTGCTCAGGCTCTCAGAGCCGTGGAACGGTGAGGCCACCATCGATGGTGAACACCCCTCCGCTCGAATAAGGAAAGTCACCGCGGGCAAGTGCGGCCACCGCCCGCCCGATGTCCTCTGGAGTGCCCCAGCGCGGCTGCACGGTAAGGCCCTTGGCGATGAGGTCGTCGTACTTCCCCTGCACCCCGCTGGTCATGTCGGTACTGATCACCCCGGGGCGAACCTCGAAGACATTGATGCCCTCGCCCCCCAGCCGCGCCGCCCACAGTTGTGCTGCCATCGCCAGGGCCGCCTTGGACATGCAGTAGTCGCCGCGATTGATGCTCGCCACCGTGGCGCTGACCGAGGTCACGAAGATGATCTGCGGACGGAATGAGGGATCTGCCCGGCGCGATTCGATCATCCAGCGCGCACAGAGTTGGGTCAGGAAGTAGGGCCCCGCGCAGTTGATGCGCATTAACCGCTCGAACGAATCCTCGCCCGCCTCAAGCAGGTCAGCGCGTACCGCCGGCGCCACCCCGGCATTGTTCACCAGCAGATCGAGCCGCGACCAATGCCCGCGCAGGGTCTCGATTAGGCGTTCACGGGCGGACTTGTCACCCACATCCGCGGCGACATAGTCCACCGCCGCGCCAAGGCCGCGCAGCTCATCCAGGGCTGGGGTTGCCTCGGCCTCTGACCGAACCCCACAGATGCCCAAATCCCAGCCATCCTGTGCCAGCCGCTTGGCGACCCCCAAGCCAATGCCCCGGCTCCCCCCAGTGATGAGTGCGCGCGGCTTGGCCATGGTACATCCCCCCTTTGAAAAATCGTATATGATATATTATTTTCACAACCCCGGAGAGGCCCATGGCATTCCTTGACGACCTGAACCGTACCGGCGTGGTGGCGGTGATCCGCGGCGCCAGCGCCGATGCCGCTGTAGCCATGGCCGAGGCCCTGGTGGCGGGCGGCGTATTCGGCATCGAGATCACCTATTCGACCCCCGACTGTTGTGCCGCCATCCGCCGCGCCAAGGCGCTGCTGCCGTCCACGGCCCTGGTGGGCGTGGGCACGGTACTGACCGTGGACCAGCTCGAGGCCGCCCGCGATGCCGGCGCGACCTATGCCGTCAGCCCGCACACCGACGAGGCCATCGTGCGTCGCGCGGTGAACCTCGGCTTGCCCATGCTGCCCGGGGCAGTGACGCCCACCGAAATCGTGCGTGCCCACCAGCTCGGCGCGAGCTGCGTGAAGCTGTTCCCCGGCTCGGCGGTGGATCCGGACTACCTCAAGGCGGTCCGGGCCCCCCTGCCGCACATCCCGCTGATGCCCACCGGCGGCGTGGCCCTGGACAACATGCACCTGTGGTTCGCGGCCGGCGCCGTGGCCGTGGGCATGGGCGGCAACCTTGCCAAAGGCACCCCCGCAGAAATCACCGCCGCCGCCAAGCTGGTGGCAGCCAAGCTGGCGTTCATCCGCACGACGCATTGATGGTGGTTGGTTTCTGGTGGTTGGTTGACCCCAGTGAGCCAACCCCCGACGGCCAGCGACGCTCTCCCAACCACCAACCACCAACCACCAACCACCAATAATCCCCATGTCCACCATCGTTTCCTTTGGCGAGCTCATGCTCCGCCTCAAGTCCCCCGGCTTCCTGCGCTTTGTGCAGAGCCCCGCACTCGAAG
>JBILDK010000161.1:0-6246 GCA_044352625.1 Planctomycetota bacterium | reverse complement strand
GCTCTCGATGGCAATGGCGCCCTGACCGTGGCGCGCTGTGATGCGACCTGGAACTGGCTCGACCTCGCCCAGGGCCGATTGGAGTCGGTGCGTGTCAGCGGGCTCGTCGTGGCCCTCGCTGCCGGTCCCCACGGCCCGGATCCCGCGCCGTTGTTGCCGAGCTCCGCCACGCCAGGCGCAGGCTGGCCGGCAGAGCTGCCCCTCGGCCAACTCGACCTGGAGGGCCGTGCGCGCCTCGGCGGGCTCGACCTGCCGCTCACGGTCAGCGCCCGGGATCTCGGCGCGGGTCGGGCCTGGATCGCGGGAACGCTGGGCACGGAACTCCAGGCCAGCGGCACCGTCGCGGCGGATGGCCAGGACCTGGTAGTACGCTGCACCGCGCTGCCGCTGACCACCTGGGCGCAGGCGCTGCTGCGACCGCTCCCCCACGGCGGCGCGACCCTGCCGGCGATCAGCGCCACGGGCGAGGTGCGCCTGGGCGCCGCCGGCACGGGTGCGGGCCGCATCGAGCTGTCGGGTGCGTGGGGCACGTTGACCTGGACCGGCCAGGGGACGGCTACCAGCCTCGCTGGCCAGGTGTCGGCCGAACGCCTTGACCTCGCCCAGCTCCGCGTTGCGTCCGCACCCTGGCTGCCGGCGCTGCCGGTGGATGAGTTCAGCGGACAGGTCGCGGCGACGCTCGCGCTCACCTGGGAAGCTGCGGCCTGGTCGGTCGCTGGCCGGGTGGTGGCCAGCGATCTCGCCGCGAGCACGACGGCCGGCCGGATGTCATCGGCCCGGGTCAGCGCCGAGGGCCGACTCGCCACCCGGGATGGCCTGCCCAGCGTCATCGGCGCCATGCACCTGGAGGGCGGTACCGCCCTCCTCGCCCGCGGAGTTCCCGATTTGGCGGTCACGGTGCCCAGCGCCCGACTCAGCGCCGATGGCCAACGCTGGCATCTCAGCGCCGATCTCGCCGCCGAGGGAGCCAGCGCCAGCCTCGCCGGAAGCGGCACGACCGACCTGGGGACCCTTGAGGGCCGCCTCCTGGTCACCGACCTCGACCTCGCCGCCTGGCAAAAACGCCTGCCGCCTGAGCACGCGCTGCCGCTGACCCTCGCCGGCACCGCCGCCGCCGAGGTACGCGCCAGCCGCCTGGGCGGCGCCTGGGGCGGCACCGCCAGCCTGCGTGTGGCTGGGCTGACGGTGGCCGAGTCCGCGTGGGCCGCGAGCGCTGCGGAGCTGGACACCGAGGGCTCCTTCAGCCTGTTCCCCGGCCTGCCCCTGGCGGCCCAGGCAGTACTGCGCGTGACCGGCGGCGGCATGGCGGTACCGGCGGCCGGGATCGCGGTCAGCGGACTGCACGGGACGTTCCCCTGGGCGGCGGGCTTCGATCCCGGGCTTAGCGGCGATCTGCGCGGCGACCTCCAGGTGAACGGCGTGGCCGTCCCCGGGCTGCGTCTGCGGGCGCAGATGGTGGACCGCCGCATCTCGGGACGAGCGGATGCGCGGCTGCTCGGATTGATCGACGGCAGCGCCGAGGGCGTCGTGGACCTCGCCGCCGAGGGCGTGGCTGCACATCTCCGCCTGGACGTGCCGCGCACCGTGCTCGACGACCCCCAGGCACTAGCGGTGGCGATTCCCGCCCTCGCCCCGTGGCGGATCACCGGCGCGCTGGCGGCGACGGGCTCTGTGGACTACCGCGACGGCCAGGTCGCCCCGGACCTGCGGGTGGTGATCGAGGATGCCGCAGCGGGCCGCGCGGACCTCGGCATCCAACTCGACGGCCTGCGCGCCGCCTGCCAGCTCACCGCCCTCGCGCCGCTGGCCACGCGCCCGGACCAGGCTGCGACGGTGCGACGGATCACCCTGAAGAACCAGGTTTTCGAGCATCTTGAAGGACGCTTTAGCGTGAACGGCGGGACGCTGCTGGCCCAGGACGTGTGCACCGCCTGGGGCGGCGGCACCCTGACCCTGCCGCGACTCGACGCCGACCTCGACGCACGCACCGCCAGCACCGAACTGGTGGTCAACGGGGTCGGACTCGACGCCCTGCTGCTCGCCGCCGCCCCGGGCCGGGTCAGTGGCGCGGGGCGGCTGGTGGGGCGCATGCCCGTGGCCCTCACCTGGCCCGAGGTGCGCGTCACCCTGGGCGCGGGCCGGCTGGCGGCAGATCCCGCCCTCGGCTGGGTACGCATCGCCGACCGCGCGCTGATCGCCGCCGCGGTCGGCCCGGGCGGTGTGGCCGATGCCGCGCTGCGCGAGCGCGTAGTGGATGCGGTGCAGGAGTTCATCTTCAGCCGCCTTGAGCTGACCACGACTCGCGATGCGCTCGGCCTGCTCACCCGGGTGCAGGTCGCCGGGCGCGGACGCAGCGGCAGCGAGCCCCTGGAACTCGGCGGCCTGGGCTTCAATATCCGTGGCGTCGAGGAGGCTCTCGCCCAGGCCCTCCGCCTCGGCCGGACCCCCACCCCGCCGGCGGACGACACCCTCGACCGCTTCTTCGGAGAGTGACCATGCGCCTGCCTATCCTGTTCCTCGCCGCCCTGGTTGGTGCTGGCTGCGCCACGGTGCGGGTTGAACCCATCCACATCACCGTGGACATCAACATCAAGGTCGATCGCGCGCTCGACGAGTTCTTCGCACCGGCACCCGCCGCGGTCCCCGCCCCCACGCCCATCCCCAGCAAGTGAGGCCGTCCATGCCCGCCCTCCGCCCCCTCCTGCTCGCCCTGACCCTGGCGCTGACGCCCCTCGCCGCGTTCCCCGCCGCCGACAAGGCGGAACTGAAAGTCGCGTTCGACGCCCGTGCCACTGCGCTCGCGGCGGCTAAGTCCGCCGGCACCCTGGGCGAGACCACCAGCGGACTGCTGGCGGTGCCCGCCGGCGCCAGCGCCGATGCAGCGACCCTGGCCCTGCTCACCGCTGAAAACGCCGACCGCACCACGCTCTTCGCGCTGCTTGCCACCGAGACTGGCGCGACCCCAGCGGTGGTGGCGGAACGTTACGCCCGCCGCGCCTATCAAGAGGCCGCCGCCGGCATGTGGCTGCAAAAAAAAGACGGCACCTGGGCCCGGAAGTAGCCGTCAACCTGCTACGGTAGTTCGTAGCCGATCTCGGCCAGGGTCTTCACCACCCACAGCAGCGGCAGGCCGGTGATGGCGGAGTGGTCTACCGCTTCGACCTTCTCGAACAGGGCGATGCCGCGGGCTTCAAGCTTGTAGGAGCCTGCGCAGTCGAGGGGACGGTCCCCAGCCACATAGCGTTCGATCTGCGCATCGGTGAGATGTCGCATACGCAGCTTGGTGACATCGATGTGGGTCCACTCGCGGCCCTTGTGCAGAATGCAAACCGCGGTGATCAACTGGTGCTCTTTACCCTGCAGCTTGGCGAGCTGCTGCTCGGCGCGTTCCGGGGTACCGGGCTTGGACAGGATCTCTCCGTCGAGGGCGCACACCTGATCGCTGCCGATGATGGTCGCGTCGCGTTCACGGGTCAGGACGCTGCGCGCCTTGGTCCGCGCCAGCACCGGGGCGAGGAGTTCCGGGGGATGGCCCAGGCCCTTGTAGGTGGCTTCGTCGCACACCGGTGCGACCACGCGGAAGTGCACCCCGAGCCGGCCGAGCAGTTCGCGGCGGTATTTCGAGGTGCTGGCGAGGACGAGGTCGAGGTAATCATTCGCAGGCAGCATGGGGGGCATCCTGGGCCGTCTGGTGCGTTGCCAAGTGGCGCGGAGGTCGATCATGAGTGGCCCATGGCGCCACTGCCCGACATCGCCCACCAGGGCACGGACCACCACCGCAGCACCCTTGACCGAGTCGGCATGTCCGGCATCGAGGTCGCGGTTCGCCTGCCCCAGCCCGACGGCGGCAGCGCCCTGGTCCCAGCGCGGGCCGCGGCCTGGGTGAGCCTCGATGATCCCGCGGCGAAGGGCATCCACATGTCGCGGCTGTACCTGGCCCTGACCGAGGGCCTCGCGGCGGAGCCCCTCGCCATCAGCGGCGTGCGCCGGATCCTGGAGGCGTTCCTCGTCTCGCATCGCGAACTGAGCCGGCGCGCCGGTTTAAGCGTGGCATTTGAACTGCTCATGCGCCGCCCGGCACTGGTCAGCAATCACAGCGCCTGGCGTACCTACCCCGTGACCCTCACCGCGACTATGCAGGACGGTGCGCTGCGCATCCAGCTCGGGGTCGACGTGGGCTACTCCAGCACCTGCCCGTGTTCGGCGGCGCTGGCTCGGCAACTGGTGCAAGAACGCTTTTTGGCCGACTTTGCCGGTCAGGAAGCGCTTGAGCCAACCCAGGTGGCCGCCTGGCTTGGCCGCGCCCGCTCGATCGTAGCCACGCCCCACGCGCAACGCAGCCAAGCGCGAGTCGATGTGGTCCTCGCCAGCGCAGACCAGGACGTATGGTTCCCCGAGGTGATCGACCGCATCGAGGACGTGTTGCAAACCCCGGTGCAGGCGGCGGTAAAACGCGCAGACGAGCAGGAGTTCGCGCGCCGCAATGGTCACAACCTGATGTTCTGCGAGGATGCCGGGCGGCGTCTGGCCCGACTGCTCGACGGCGATGCACGCTTCGCCGACTGGCGTTTCAGCGCGGTCCATGTCGAAAGCCTGCATCCCCACGATGCGGTGGCTTCGGCAGTGAAGGGCGTGCCTGGCGGCCTGACCCTCTGAATTCCATGACCGCCGCGCCACCCTTCAACCTGCGCCGCCGGCTGACCCTGCTGGTGGCCCTGGCCTTGTTCCCGGCCCTGGGTCTGACGGTGTGGAGCGGGATCCGCGAGCGCCAGCAGGATGCGCGCCGGATCGAGGCAGAGACCGTGCGCATCGCCCGTCTCAGCGCGGTGACCAACCGCCAGGTGATCGATGGGACGCGGCATATGCTTGCCACCCTCGCCCTGGTGCCCGAGATCCGGACGCATGATCCGGTGGGCAGCACCGCGCTGCTCACCGCACTGCATCAGCGCTTCCCGGCCTACACCCTGCTGCTGGCCGCTGGTGCCGATGGCTGGACCTTTGCCGACAGCGTCGGTGGCAAGCGCATCAACGTCCAGGACCGGGTGTATTTCAAGGGCGCCGTGGCCAAGCACGGTTTCGCCGTCGGCAGCTACACCATCGGGCGCATTTCGCGCCGCCCGACCCTGCACTGCGCCACGGTACTCGAAGACGGATCAGACCGTTTGACCGGTGTGGTGATCGCCGGGCTCGACCTGTCCTGGCTGGGGCAGGTGGCGGAGACGGCTTCATTGCCTCCTGGCTCGGTGCTGACCGTGCTCGACCGGGATATGGTGATCCTCGCCCGCACCCTCCAGCCCGAGGCGTGGATCGGCACCACCGCGCCGCAGCCAATGCTGGGACCACTCCGTTCGTCCCCCGAAGGCACCTTCCGCGCCATTGGTCCGGATTCGATTGAACGCATCTACGGCTTCACCCCGCTCGATACGCCGGACGGCGAGGTGGTCGGAACGGTGGTCGTCGGGATGCCGGTGACAGTAGCCTTCGCCGCGGCCGACCGCACCCTGCTCATCAGCCTCCTGCTGGTGGGAGCCACCGGTGTGCTCGCGCTGGGGGTCGGCCGGTTGCTGGCGCGGCGACTGATCGAGCAACCAATGCGTGGGCTGTGCGCGGCTACGGCGCGCATCGCCGAAGGCGACTTCTCAGCCACCATGCCCAGCGGCAGCGGCAGCGGAGAATTCGCGGCACTGTCGGGTTCGATCTCAGCCATGGCCCAAGCCCTGGCCCGCCGCGAACAGGAACAGCTCACGGCAGCCAGCGATTTGCAGCAGGCCCACCAGCGTCTGGGCGCCATCATCGCATCCGCACCGATGGCGATCCTCATCCTTGATCCCGAAGGTCGCCTGGTCGACGGCTGGAATCCGGCAGCCCAACGGTTGTACGGCTGGAGCCGCGAGGAACTGCTTGGCCGGGTGCCGCCGCTGGTCGCCCCAGCCGAGGCTGAGCGCTGGGCCGAATTGATCCAGGGCGCGGCCCAGAGCGGGATGGAGATGGAACATCTCCGCCGTGCGGGCGGCGCAGTGCGGGTCGCAGTCTACGCTGCAGCGTTGAGCGATGCCACCGGCCAAGCCGCCGGATGCCTGGCGATGATCGCCGATGTGAGCGAAAATCGTCGCCTGCAGGACCAACTCAATCAGACCCAAAAACTGGAGCTGGTGGGGCGGCTGGCGGGTGGCATCGCCCACGACTTCAACAACCTGCTGGCGGTGATCACCGGCTATGGCGATCTGCTCGCCCGGCGTCTGCCCG
>JBILDK010000176.1:0-6042 GCA_044352625.1 Planctomycetota bacterium | reverse complement strand
TGGGCCGCGGTATGCAGCGGCCTGGGCGATGGCCGGCTGATGCTGGTCCTGCGCAAGGGCGGCATCCACGAGCGCGGTGGCGGGCTGTTCGCCCCGGAGCATGCGCGCTTCGCTCTGCTGCCAACCCACCTCCATCAGAGCGCCGATCGCCTCGCCAGCGGCTTGCGCGGCGAGATTCAGGTCACGCGCCTGCCGCTTGAGTCAGGTGCCATCCGCATCGGCCACTGGGCTACGGTGGTGCGCACCTGGGATTGCCGTGACCTAGTGACTATCCAGTCGTTGGCGGCGGAATCGCCGTACACTCCGGCCGAGCTAGCAACCCGCTTTAACTACCGCGACGAACCGCGTCTCTTCGTCATGGCGTTGCGCGTCTACCGCCTGCCCACACCCGTCCTGATCCCCGATGATCCCGCCTATGCGGGCTGCCGCTCGTGGATCACCTTAGCTGCGCCGCTGCCCACGATGGGCTCGGTGCCGGTACTCGCCACCGGCTTCTTCGAGGCCCGGCTCGAACGCTTGGCCGCGCTCCTCGACCGCGCCCACCTGACTCCGCCATGAGCACCGCAACCCTCCTCGTCAGCTGCCAGGACCGCTCTGGCTTGGTTGCCGCGCTGTCCGACTTCGTGTTCCGCAACGGCGGCAACATCATCGACCTCGACCAGCACTCTGATCCGGACAGCGGCGCCTTCTTCATGCGCCTGGTGTTCGACACCGCGCTCATGCGCCTCGACCAACCGGGCATCCGCGCCGCCATCGGCGTGCTCGCCCAGTCCTATGGCCTGCAGTGGGCGCTGTCGGTCAGCGACCGGCGACCCAAGGTGGCGGTGTTCTGCACCACCGTACCCCACTGCCTTTACGATCTGCTCCTCGGTCAGCAGCTCGACGAACTGGGCGGCGACATCGTGGCGGTGGTCTCGAACCACGAGACCCTGCGCCCGGTGGCCGAGCACTTCGGCCTGCCCTTCCACCACATCCCGGTGAGTGCGGCGACCAAGGCCGAGGCCGAGGCCGCCCAGCAGACGCTGCTCGCCGCGCTCGGAGTGGACCTGGTGGTGCTGGCGCGCTACATGCAGATCCTCTCGCCGGCCTTCACCGAATCCTGGGCCGGGCGGATCATCAACATCCACCACTCGTTCCTGCCGGCGTTCATCGGCGCCAAGCCCTACCACCAGGCCAAGGAACGCGGCGTGAAGCTGATCGGCGCCACCGCCCACTATGTCACCAGCGACCTCGATCAGGGCCCGATCATCGATCAAGGCGTGTGCCGGGTCAGCCACCGCGACGCCATCAACGACATGGTGCGCAAGGGCCGCGAGCTTGAACGCCAGACTCTCACCCGCGCGGTGAAGCTGCACCTCGAACACCGCATCATCATCACCGGGAATAGAACGATCGTCTTCGGCTGAGCCTGGGAGCGCAGGCTTCAGCCTGCATCGCGCAGCAGGCTGAAGCCTGCGCTCCCAGGGGGTCAGCGCGGGCCGATGCGATCGAACAGGACGTCGGCGAGCTGGGGGATGCCCTGGCCCGAGACGCCGGAGATGACCAGGACCTCGCAGCCCATCTTCACCGCCAGCTTGGCGGCGAGGGCGCCGAGATCCTGACGGGTGTCAGCCTTGTTGAGCACGACCAGCTGGGATTTGGCTGCCAGGTCCGGGCTGAAGCGCTGTAGTTCGGCGTTCAGAACCTTGATCTTCTTGGCGATCTGGGCCACGGTGCCCTCGCTGCCGTCCACCAGGTGGATGAGCACCGGACAGCGCTCGACATGCTTGAGGAACTGGTGGCCAAGGCCCTTGCCCTCGGCGGCGCCTTCGATCAGGCCGGGGATGTCGGCCAGCACCAGCACGCGGTCGTCGCGCTCGATCACGCCGAGCTGCGGTTCGAGGGTGGTGAAGGGGTAGGCGGCGACCTTGGGCCGGGCCTTGGACAGGCGCGAGAGCAGGGTGCTCTTGCCGGCGTTGGGATAGCCGATGATGCCGACGTCGGCGATCAGCTTGAGTTCGAGCTTGAGGTCGAGGGCCGCCCCGGGCTTGCCCGGGGTGATGGTGCGCGGCGCCTGGTTGACCGAGCTCTTGAAACGGGCGTTGCCCTTGCCGCCGACGCCGCCGGCGGCCACGATCACGCGCTGACCCGGCTCCACCAGGTCGGCAAGGATCTCGTCCGTGGCGAGGTTGCGGACGATGGTGCCGCAGGGCACGATGATGACCAGGTCCGCGCCGCTCTTGCCCGAGCAATGATCACCGCCGCCGCGCTCACCGTGTTCGGCGCGCCAGTGGCGCCGGCGGTTGAACACCAGGAGGGTGTTGGTGTGGGGCGAGGCCTCCAGCACCACGTCGCCGCCGAGGCCGCCGTCGCCGCCGTCAGGACCACCTTCGGGCACGTATTTCTCACGCCGGAAGGACATGGCGCCGTCACCGCCGTTGCCGGCGCGGACCGAGATGATGGCTTCGTCTTTGAGCATGTTGGGGACCGGTGGTTGGTGGTTGGTGGTTGGTGGTTGGGTGACCAGCACCGGCCCGCAATGATCGTCAGGCGAAGGCGCGGACGTAGGGCAGCTTGGCGGCGGTGACCGCCACCTGGGGCAGGCCGTCCACCAGTTCGCCGGTGGCATCCCACGAGCCGGTAGTGAAGCGTTGCTGCACGCCCGGGGCGATCTGGGCCTTCCAGGTGCGGGTGCCGACCCGGACCTCGGCCTTGACCACATCGACCGCGACGGTCGCCGTGGGCTCGGCCTCGATCGCCGACTGGATGGCCTCGCTGTCGGCCATCGCCACGCGCAGGATGGGCAGACCCATCGACACGCAGTTGCCGAAGAAGATCTCGCTGAAGCTGACGCCGACGATGGCCTGGACGCCCCACTTGGCGAGGGCCTGGGGCGCGTGCTCGCGCGACGAGCCGCAGCCGAAGTTGGCGTTCACCACCAGGACCTTGGCGCCCTGGAAACGCGCCTCGTCGAAGGGATGGACCTTGCCCGCGGCCTTGAGCTGCTTGCGGTCGTCCTCGAAGGCGTTGGCGCCGAGCCCGTCGAAGGTCACGCAGCGCAGGAAGCGCGCTGGGATGATGCGGTCGGTGTCGATGTCGTTGCCGCGCACGGGGACGGCGCGGCCGGTGATCAGGGTGATGGTGGAGGGCATGATCGGTGGTTGGTGGTTGGTGGTTGGTGGTTGGTGCCTGTCCGCGTGGTCGGGGTCAGGGCGGGGGCTGTTTCCAACCACCAACCACCAACCACCAACCACCGGGGCGTCATCGCCCGATCAAACGCACATCCGTCACGACGCCTTCGAGCGCCGCGGCCACCGCCATCGCCGGCGAGGCGAGGATGGTGCGGCCCTCGGGCGAACCCTGGCGGCCCTTGAAGTTGCGGTTCGAGGTCGAGACCGACACCTGCCGCCCCTTGAGCTTGTCCGGGTTCATGGCCAGGCACATCGAGCAGCCCGCCTCGCGCCACTCGAAGCCGGCGTTGCGGAAGACCAGGTGCAGACCCTCGGCCTCGGCGGCGACCTTCACCGCCTCGCTGCCGGGGACGACGATGGCCTGAACGGTGCTCTTGACCTTGCCGCCGTGAGCCGTGATCACCTTGGCTGCCTCGCGCAGATCAGAGATGCGGCCGTTGGTGCACGAGCCGATGAAGACCACATCCACCGCGAAGCCGGTGAGCTTCTGACCCGGGGTCAGGCCCATGTAGGCGTAGGCCTCCTCGACCGTCTTGCGCTCGTCGGCGGCGAAGCTCGCCACCGTGGGCAGCGCCTCGTCGATGCGCACGCCGTGGTCGGGTGAAATGCCCCAGGTGACGTAGGGCGCGATGTCCTCGGCCTTGAAGGTCACCACATCATCGAACGCCGCGTTGGCGTCGGAAGCCATGGCCGACCACCAGGCCACGGCCTTGTCCCACGCCGCACCGGCGGGCGCGTGCTCGCGGCCCTTGAGATAGGCGAAGGTGGTGGCATCGGGATTGACGTAGCCGCAGCGCGCGCCGCCTTCGATGGCCATGTTGCACACCGTCATGCGCTCTTCCATGGACATGGCGCTGATGGTGCTGCCGGCGAACTCGTAGGCATAGCCCACGCCGCCCTTGGCGGTGAGCACGCGCAGCACATGCAGAATCACGTCCTTGGCGAACACCCCGGTGGGCAGCTTCCCATCGATCTGGATCTTGCGCACCTTCATGCGCTCCATCGACATGGTCTGGGTCGCGAGCACGTCGCGCACCTGGCTGGTGCCGATGCCGAAGGCGATGGCGCCGAACGCGCCATGGGTCGCCGTGTGGCTGTCGCCGCAGGCCACGGTCATGCCCGGCTGGGTCAGGCCCTGCTCGGGGGCGATGATGTGCACCACGCCCTGCTTGCCGGAACCGGGCTGGAACAGGCGGATGCCGTACTCGCGGCAGTTCCGCTCGATGTGCTGCATCATCTCCTCGGCCTGGACGTCGGCGTAGGGCCGCGCCTGGTCCTGGGTGGGGACGATGTGGTCGACGGTGGCGACGGTGCGCTGGGGATACGGGACCTTGAGCCCACGCTCGCGCAGCATGGCGAACGCCTGGGGGCTGGTGACCTCGTGGATCAGATGCAGCCCGATGAAGAGCTGGGTCTGGCCCGAGGGCAGGGTGCGGACGGTGTGGAGGTCCCACACCTTGTCGTAGAGGGTGCCGGTGCTCATGGGGTTCCTGGAAGGGGCGGGGATTATGGCGAGTGCTCCCCGGCGCTCAAGCGATCCGGGCGGCATGGCCGGCCTTGCCTGCGGCCGGCAATCGCCAGAATGCTTCCCCACCTGGATACCGATGTCCACCTTCAAGCTCGAAATGCTGAATTCCGCGTTCCGCGGCAAGCAAGTCCGGTTCAAGGACGGGCTGATGGTGGGTAGCGCCCCGGAATGCCAGCTGCGCGCCAGCCATCCGGATATCAAACCCCGGCACCTGCGTTTTTTTCTCAATGCGGGGCGTCCGATGTGTGAAATCGTTGATGAAACCGCGATTATCGTCATAAATGGACAGGAGGCGGTCAAGGCAGGGCTCAAGCACAATGACGTGGTCCAGGCCGGCCCCATCCGCCTCAAAGTGGTCGACGAGGCCCTGCAAAGTCGCGCATCGCTCAAACTTGACGACCTCCTCGCCTCGGTCGAGGACAGCGGCGACGAGGACCTCTACGATTTTGCCAAGGAGGACCTGTTCTACCTGACGACTAAGGACCCAACGCTGCGTAAGCGAATTTCCTTCGTAATCCCATCCAAGGATAAATTCGTTGACCAGGCCCAGGTGTTTCTTGCCCGCCTGGTCAAACAGGGTGGGGCCGACGAGGAGCAAGTCGATGCCTTCATGACTTGCGCCAAGGAACTGATCCTCAACGCGCACCGCCATGGCCACAAGTACGATGAAACCAAGAGGATCACCGTACGTTTCCGCGATGATGGAGCCAAGCTGATATTGGTGATCGAGGATGAGGGTCCCGGTTTCGACCATCGCGCGGTGATCGCCAAGAGCACCGCCAAGGATGCCGCCACCACCGCCCGCGACCGCTACCTCGCTGGCGGCTTTGGTGGCCTTGGCTTCCAACTCATTACCAAACTGTCGGAGAGCCTCGTCTATAACGACGCCGGCAACCTCGTCACCGTGGTGGTTTCCAAGACGACGGCATAATCGATCTCATGCGGCCCTGGCGGAATTGGCAGACGCACCAGGTTTAGGTCCTGGCGCCGCAAGGCGTGTGGGTTCGACTCCCACGGGCCGCAGTTTTCATTCAGGGCCTCCGGCCCTACGGCGCTGCGCGCCTACCCCGGCCTTTGTCGAGGCTCGTTTTCGCCCTGCGGGCAAAAACGTGGCGGCATGGCCTGCGGCCATTGTATGCCGCCACCGCCTCTCGGCGGCCGCGTGCTTTGCTGCGTTTTTTAGGGCCTCCGGCCCTACGGTTTTCATTCAGGGCTTCGCCCTACGGCGCTGCGCGCCTACCCCGGCCTTTGTCGAGGCTCGTTTTCGCCCTGCGGGCAAAAACGTGGCGGCATGGCCTGCGGCCATTGTATGCCGCCACCGCCTCTCGGCGGCCGCGTGCTTTG
>JBILDK010000160.1:0-6279 GCA_044352625.1 Planctomycetota bacterium | reverse complement strand
GCGCACCGTGCGGCACCTGTTGGCGGCCTTCGTCGGCGGTGGCCATGTGCTGCTCGATGATGTGCCGGGGACCGGCAAGACCACGTTGGCCAAGGCCCTGGCCAAGGCGGTCGGGGCGCGCTTCACCCGGGTGCAGTTCACCCCCGACCTGCTGCCCTCGGACATCCTGGGGGTGGCGATCTACAACCAGAAGACTGCCGAGTTCGATTTTCATGAAGGGCCGGTGTTCACCGACATCCTGCTTGCCGACGAGATCAACCGTGCCTCGCCGCGCACCCAGTCGGCCCTGCTGGAGGCCATGGCCGAGGGTCAGGTCAGTGTCGAGGGCCGGCGCCGGGTCCTGGCCGAGGCGTTCTTCGTCATCGCCACCCAGAACCCGGTGGAGTTTCGCGGCACCTATCCGCTGCCCGAGGCCCAGCTCGACCGCTTCGCCATCCGCCTGCAACTCGGCTACCTGTCGCTCGACGACGAGAGCGCGATGCTGGCCGCGCAATTCGGGGCGCATCCGCTCGATGCGCTGCAGCCCAGCCTGTCGCTTGAGGAGCTACTCGCCCTGCGCCGGGCGGCCCATGCGGTGCGCGTCAGCGACGAGGTGCGGCGCTACATCGTGCAACTCGTCGCCGCCACGCGCCACGCCGAGGGCGTGCGCCTGGGGGCCAGTCCCCGTGCCTCGCTGGCGCTGCTGCGCAGCAGTCAGGCCCTGGCCTTGAGCGAGGGGGCCGCCTTCGTCACCCCGGACCACGTGCAGCAGCTTGCGGTGGCCACCATCGCCCATCGTCTCGCCCTTGATCCCCAGGCGGCGCTGTCCGGGCGCAGCGGCTTGACCGTGGTCGAGGGCCTGCTCACCCGCATCCCGGTGCCGGCGTAGGCGGCCCATGGCCCTGCGCCTGCTTGCCCGGCTGTACCTGTTCGCCAGCCGGCTGTATCGCTGGATCGGGCGGCGCTTCACCGCGATCGGACTTGGCGTGCTGCTGCTGATGGCGGCAACCAGCGCCACCGCGAGCCCCGACCAGGCCATGGGCATCCCGGTGTTCCTGCTGCTGTGCACCCTGGTGGGGATGGCGATGCTGCCGGCGCTGTGGTTCCGGGTGCGCTGCAGCATCCAGCGCGAGGCCCCGCGCCTGGTCACCGCCGGCGAGCCGTTCACGGTGCGTGTGCGCCTGCGCCACGACGGCACCACGTTGCGCCGGGACCTGGAATACCGCGAGGTCCTCCACGAGGCCCCGCTCGCCCTGCACGAGGTCTTCCGCCGCCTGCGCCCTGCCGCCGAGGGTCCTTCGACCCGCCAGGCCCGTTGCCGTGCGGTGGAGCTCCCCGCGTTGCCGGCGCGCGGCGAGGTGGTGTGCGAGGTGGAGGTCACCGCCTGGCGCCGGGGCCCGCTGACGCTTGCCGGTGGGCAGGTGCAGCGCACCGATCCACTTGGTATCTACCGCGCATTCTGCATCAGCCCGGCGGCCCATACCGTGCTGGTGATGCCACGGCGCTATCCGCTGCCGCCCCTCGACCTGCCCGGTCTCGCCCGGCATCAGCAGGGGGGCACGGCCCTGGCCACCGGCATCGGCCAGGTGGAGGAGTTCGTGGCGCTGCGCGACTACCGCAGAGGCGATCCGCTCAAACAGGTGCATTGGCGCAGCGCCGCGCGCACCGGCAAGCTGGTGGTGAAGGAATACCAGGACGAGCATCAGATGCGCCATGGCCTGATCCTCGACACCGGCTGTGCGCCGGGTGACGACCAGCGCTTCGAGGAGGCGGTGGCGATCGCTGCGTCCTTCGCCTGCACCGTTCCCGATCAGGAATCCCTGCTCGATCTGTTGCTGGTGGCGGACGGTGCCCAGTGCGTGACCAGCGGTCGCGGCGTGGGCGAGGTCCAGGGCATGCTGGAGGTCCTGGCCACGGTCCAGCCCAGCCGCGTGCCGCGTACCGCCGAACTCGATGCCCTGGTGCGTCGCCACCGGGCCTCGCTGTCCAGCGCAGTGGTGGTGCTGCTCGCGTGGGATGCTCCACGGCGCGCGTTGGTGCGGCAGCTCAAAGAGCAGCGTCTGCCCACCACCGTGCTGCTCATCCAGCCGCGAGGAGCCGCCGCCCGCGAGCCTGGTCTTCCCGAGGAGCAGCCCGACCGGCTGATCACCCTCACCTCGGGCGAGATCAGTGCCGGACTGCAAGCGCTCGGGAGGGGGGCATGATCTCCCGGAGCCTTCCACGGTCGAGGGACCGGATGGCCAGATTCGTATTGATTTTATCGGTTATTCTATATTCTAGAAAATAGAATGATTAAGCCTCAAGACATTCTATGCGCCTTGCTGATCCGCCTTCGGCCCGAAGCCTGGAACTATGCCACCCTGGCGGCCCATACCGGTCTGTCGGTGTCGCAGAATCATGCCAGCTGCAAGCGCCTGCGTGAGTCCAGGCTGTTGCGTCAGGACCCCACCACGGGGTGGATGGTGTCAGCCGCCAACCTGACTGAGTTCCTGGTCCACGGGGTGCCATATGTATTTCCAGGCCGCATTGGCGAACCCACCAGGGGCATTCCCACGGCGTACGCCGCGCCGTTCGTCGCTGAGGCATTTGCCAACGTCCAGGCCACCCCGCTGGTGTGGCCGACCATGGAGGGAACGGTGAAGGGCAACGCGCTCGATCCCCTGCACCCCTGCCAGGTGCACAGCCTCTCCATGCCCGGTAACGAACCGCTCTACCGAGCCCTGGTCTGCATCGACTTCCTGCGCATTGGTCAAAGTCGCGAGCGGACCTGGGCCACAACCACCTTGACGGCTATCCTTGCGCATGCTCGGGACTGACGACATCGCGAGGGTCGCCTGGGCCTTGGGCAACCTGAAGGACCGCTGCCTGCTCACGGGTGGGGCCAGCATCCCGTTCTATTGCATCGAGCGTCACGATGAGGCGCCGCGTCCGACCCGTGATGTCGATGTGGTGCTGCAGGTCCGCACCCACAGCGAATACCAGGAGATCGAGACGCTGTTGCGTCAGCGCGGTTTCCGCCATGACGTCAGTGCTGGCGCCCCGATCTGCCGGTGGGTGGTGGATGGGAGCATCCTGGTTGATGTCATGCCGCTGGATGGTGCCGTGCTGGGCTTCACCAACCCGTGGTATGCAGCGGGCTGGGATCATGCCATCCCGGTCCGCATCTCAGCGGATTGTGAATGGCGCATGCTCTCGGCGCCTTTCGCGCTCGCCGCCAAATGCGTCGCATTCCTCCACCGGGGCGCCAGGGATCCGCAGAGCAGCCACGATCTCGAAGACATCATCCGACTGATCGATGGCCGTCCGCCCCTGCCCCAGGAGGTCGCCGCGGCCCCCGCCACCTGCCGGCATTTCGTCGCTGGCTGGGTTCGCGATCTGTTGCAATTGGCTGATCTCCCGTTCGTCCTCAGCGGCCATCTCAATGGCGATCGCAGCAGCCAGGCAAGGATCCCGTTGATCCGGCAGCGTCTGCTGTGGCTGGCGGATCCCTCCCAGGTACCCGGGGTGGCCGATCATGCATAGGACGATAGCAGCATGATCGTGCGACCCGACTGGCGCACGCACCGCCCGCTGCTGTTTCCGGCGCTGGCCCTGTGGGGTTGGCAGAGCGATCTGCTGTGGGCCGCCTTGGGCATGGGTCTGGTGCTGGAGGCCCCGCGCCTGGTGCGCGCGCGGCTGGACATCTCGCAGACGGATTTCCAGCGCCTGTGGAGCTTCACCGCGGTGCTGTTCCTGGCGGTGGTGCTGTATCTCGGCATCGGCCGATTGGGATTTGACAGCCTGGGAGAGATCGTTGGCAGCGCGGATGCCGTCGAGCGCCGGCCTGAGGGCATGCGCCTGATCTCAGGTACGGCGCTCACCTTCCTGCGCTGGCTGCCCTTCATCGTCTTCCCGTTTCTCGCCGCCGTGGTGTGGAGCCGTTCCACGGCCCTGCCCTGGTCGACCTTCAGCATGTACGAGCAGGCGCGGGCGCGGCGCCAGCCGCACCTGCCGCCGCCGGAATGGGCGACGCAACTGGTGCATCCGGGCTATGTCTATCTGGGCACGGTGATCTTTGCCGCCACCACCAATCCGGGCGATGCGCGCTGGTTTTTGCCGCTGATGCTGCTGGTGGCGCTGATCGCGCTGTGGCCGTGGCGCAGTCGCGGTCATGGCGCGCTGACCTGGCTGCTGCTGTTCGCGGCCCTCGCCACCGCCTGCGTCTATGCGCCCTATGGCCATCAAGCCACTCGTGACGCCTGGACCGCGGTCGAGGATCGGCTACAGGCCCTCGGCGGTGGTGCTGGTGGGGGTGGGAGCGGCAATCCGGATCAGATGCGCCGCACCACCGCCCTGGGTGCGATCGGCACCCTCAAGCAATCCGGCGACATCATCCTGCGCATCCGCAGCGACCAGGATCCGGGCCTGCTGCGCGAGGCCGCCTTCAATCGTTTTCGTGGTCGGCAGTGGGATTGCGGCGATCTGCCGTTCCAACCCATGGTCTCGCCCTCCGCGCCGGCTGGCGCCAGCCTGGTCAGCGTGCAGCGCGAGGCGTTCAACGGCCTCGTGCCCCTGTCCATGCCCGCCCATGCCGCGGCGGTCGTGCATGTCCCGCCCACGACGCTGGAAAGCGGTGGTCTCGGCGCCCTGCGTCTGCGCGACAGCCTGCCCATCGCCAGCTACAGCGTGGCGGGGGTGGCGGGAGCGCAGCGGCTCGCGGATCCGCCGCCGACCGACGAGGACAGGTCCCTCGACAAGCTTGCGGCGGATGACGCCGCCGCGCTCGCTGCCGTCACCCGGGAGCTGGGACTCCCATCACTGGCGCCGGATGCGGCGGTCAGCGCCCTGGGGCTCTGGTTTGGCGGTCGTTTTGAATACGCCCTGTACCAAGGCCCGCGCCCGGACGGCGCCAGCGCCCTGGCCCATTTCCTCACCGTCAGCCGGGCGGGCCATTGCGAATTCTTCGCCACTGCTGGGGTGCTGCTCCTGCGCTCGGCCGGGATCCCTGCGCGGTACGCGGTCGGATTCAGCCCCGAGGCCGGCGGTGACGGCGCGTGGCTGGCCCGGGGCCGCGATGCGCACGCCTGGTGCCTAGCCTGGATCGACGGGGCGTGGCGCGATGTGGACCTGACCCCCGGCACCTGGCGCGGCGCCGAGGCCGCCGCCCGGCCGTGGTGGGAGGGGGCCCGCGATGCCTGGTCCGACGCCTGGCACGCGTTTGCGCTGTGGAAGCAGGGGGGCAGCGGCTGGCGGCTGCTGGTGTTCGGCCTGGGCATGCTGGTCCTCGCCTGGATCGCCTGGCGTCAGGTGCGCGGCAGCCGCTGGCGTCGCGCCCAGAGCAACGCCGCCACCCTCACCATCCTCGGCCTGGATTCGGAATTCCACGGTCTGATGCGCCGCCTCGCCCAGCAGCACGGCGAGCGCCGGCCCCACGAAACGCCGCGCGCCTGGCTCGACCGGCTGGGATTGCTTGCGAATCCCGATCTGGCCGAAGCCCTCGCGCTGCACCAGCGCCTGCGCTTCGATCCCCAGGGACTCGATGCGGCCGCACGGGCGCGGCTGCAGGCGCTGTCAGCTCCGCCGTAGTCGTAGCTGCCGTGTGGGTCGTAGCTCCGATCTGTTCAGTTTAACCTGCCTGTCGCAGTTGGTGGTTGGTGGTTTGTTTCTGGTGGTTGGGGGACAACACCTTGCGGCGCCGCTTCGGATCACCCAGTCGGTGCTAGGAAACAGGGTCGCAACGCGCTGTGATGCAGTCCCCAACCACCAACCACCAACCACCAACCACGTTTTTCAGGTTTAAAAAACGCAGTTGGTGGGTGGTGCACAGCCTCAGAGCTGCACCCAGGAGGAGCCCGGTGGGCAGGGCCTCTCCACCACCTACCAACTGCGTTGTTGATGATCAACCGGAGCGGTCAGACCCGGCCCAGGCCCTGGCCGAGGTGGTAGTACATCTCGCTCCAGCGCAGCCGGTCCTTGAGGCCGTTGATGCAGGTGTTCGCGCCAACGTGGACCAGTTCGATGCCGGCGATGGCGGCGAAGTCGCGCAGGTGCTCGATGGTGACCGCGGTCGAGAACGCGCTGTGGTGGGCGCCACCGGCGTAGATCCAGGCCGCCGCCGCGGTCTTGAAGTCCGGCAGGGGCTTCCACATGGCGCGTGCCACCGGCAGGTTGGGCATGGCCTTGGGCGCGGTCACGCAGGTGACCTCGTTGACCAGCAGGCGGAAGCGGTTGCCCAGGTCCATGATGGACGCATTGAGCGCAGCGCCGGGCTTGGCGTTGAACACCAGGCGGGCGGGATCGGCCTTGCCGCCAATGCCCAGG